>CAJOID010000074.1 GCA_905234595.1 uncultured Lachnospiraceae bacterium
ACGACCTCAAGATGGCTGCCCATCATTGCCAGAAAGCTCTCGGATATCGTCATTCCGAGTCCTGTTCCTTCGATGCTCCGGTTCTTCTTCTCATCGATGCGTTCAAAGGCAACGAACAGGCGCTTGAGATCCTCCGCCCTGATACCGATTCCGGTATCCGCAACACTTACAGAGAGCTTTATGCGGTCTTCTCTACCTTCTTCCTTTTCGTAGCCCACCTTGAAGGTGATCGTGCCTTCCTTGGTATATTTTACCGCATTTGAAAGGATATTGGTAATGATCTGCTTGATACGGATCTCGTCTCCGTTAAGGACCATCGGGATGTCACTGTCTATATCGAGTTCAAGTGCAAGGCCTTTTTCCTCTGCCTTACCCTGAACCATATTCACAACATCATGCAAAAGAGAAACAACACTGTAGTCAACATTGACAATGTTCATCTTCCCGGCCTCGATCTTGGAGAAGTCAAGGATATCGTTGATTATCCCCAGAAGCATGTTTCCCGCTGTCCTGATGCTCTCGGAATAAGAAACGATCTCCTCATTCCTGCTGTCTCTGAGTATCAGTTCATTCAGGCCCATGATCGAATTGATCGGCGTACGGATCTCCTGCGAGAGGTCGTCCAGCAGGCCGGCTTTATCTTTTATATTGTTATTATCTTCGACTCTGTCTCTCATATACGCTCAGCTGCCGATCACTCGTATTCAACAGTTGCGGGCGGCTTCGGTGTGTAATCAAACAGGACTCTGTTGATCCCGGGCACTTCCGAGATGATCCTCGATACGAGATGATCGATCAGCTCATCCGAAAGATGCTCAACCGAAACCTCCATAACGTCCGTGGTATTGATCGCACGGATGATGCATGGCCAGTCAAAGGTTCTCTTGCCGTCCTTTACACCGGTGGATTTGAAATCCGGTACAACGGTGAAGTACTGCCAAACCTTACCTTCCAGTCCGTTCTTCGCAAATTCCGCGCGTAAGATCGCATCGGATTCGCGAACGGCTTCGAGTCTGTCTCTGGTGATGGCACCGGGGCATCTGACTCCGAGTCCGGGACCCGGGAACGGCTGACGGTATACCATGCCTGCGGGAAGTCCGAGTCTCTCTCCCACTACGCGGACCTCATCCTTAAACAGAATCTTCACGGGCTCTACCAGTTCAAACTGCATATCCTCAGGCAGTCCGCCGGCGTTGTGATGAGCCTTGATCCCTGCTTCGCTTTCCAGGATATCCGGCCATATGGTTCCCTGTGCCAGGAATTCGATGCCATCAAGCTTACGTGCTTCCTCGGCAAATACTTCTATGAACTCTCCGCCTATGATCTTACGCTTGGTCTCGGGATCGGTAACTCCGGCGAGCTTATCCAGGAATCTGTCGGTAGCATCCACATATATCAGATTGGCCTTCATCTGATTCCTGAAGACCTCGATCACCTGCTCGGGTTCGCCCTTTCTCAGAAGACCGTGATTGACATGTACGCATACGAGCTGGTCGCCGACTGCCTTAATGAGCATGGCAGCTACTACGGATGAATCCACTCCGCCGGACAGGGCGAGCAATACCTTTTTATCGCCGATCTGTGCACGCAGCGCATCTATCTGCTCCGCTATAAATGCATCCGCCAGTTCCGGGGTTGTGATCCTGACCATATCGTCAGGTCTTCTGTCCATTGACATCTTATTATCCTCCTGAGATCTTGAATCTATATAACAGTTACTTTTTCTTCACAAGTTCGGTTGCCCACGCTATCGCGTCATCTATGTGCGGCCTGAAGTTATCCTCACCGACCTTATCCACGAAGCCGTCCTTACGCATCGTATTCATCGGCTGCTCGTTCACATGGGAGAATACCAGCTGTATATCCCGTTTGGCACAGCGCTCATAGAAGTTCTCGAGTGAATGCATGGCAGTTGCATCGAGAGCGGGAACTCCACGCATACGGATGATGATGGCTCTGGTCTCATCGCGGAAGTTCATCGTGTCTATCTGGCCTGAGCTGCCGAAGAACATCGGGCCGTATATCTCATATACCCTGACCTGCGGGGGAATGGGCTTTAGGTTCATTCCGTCCGGATCATCCTCGGGGTCGAAGTATTTCCACCCGACCACACCGGACTCCTCACTCATACGCTTCATGAACAGGAGTACGGCGATGAGCATACCGATCTCAATGGCTATGACGAGATCAAATACCACTGTCAGGACGAATGTCAGGACCAATACGATTATATCACTCTTCGGTGCGGTCTTACACAGGTGAACGAACGTACGCCACTGACACATATTGTAGGCAACTATGAAAAGGATCGCGGCGATCGTGGGCATCGGGATCAGTGCCGCATAAGGCATGAGTACCAGCAGCACCAGAATGAGTGTCACCGAATGGATGATGCCTGCCACGGGTGTACGTCCGCCGTTCTTGATATTCGCAGCCGTACGGGCTATCGCTCCGGTAGCAGGTATGCCGCCGAAAAGTGCGGAACCTATGTTGCCGCAGCCCTGGGCAATGAGCTCCATATTTGACCGGTGATGGGAATTGATCATACTGTCTGCAACCACGCACGAGAGCAGCGACTCTATCGCGGCAAGTATCGCGATGGTGAATCCGTCCGGGAGTGCTGCGCTTATCGCACCCATACTGAACTGAGGCATATGAAGGCTGGGAAGCCCGCTCCTGATCGTATACAGATCTCCGATGGTATTGACTTTAAGTCCGGTGAATTTAACCAGAAGTATACCCGCTATGACGGCTATCAGGGATCCCGGGATCTTATCACTGATACGCGGCCATATGATGAGTATGGCCAGACTGACGGCACCGACCAGCAGAGCGTAAGGATTGAGCGTGGTGATATTCACTCCTATCGCCCGGATCTTGTCCATGGTCTCTATCGTAGCCGTACCCTGCGGATATGTGAGTCCCAGGAAATCCTTGATCTGACCTATCACTATAGTGACGGCTATTCCGGCCGTAAATCCCGTAGTGATCGTATAAGGTATGAACTTGATCAGACCTCCGAGTCTGAACAGTCCCATCAGTACAAGGATGATACCGGCTATGATCGTCGCCAGCATCATTCCTTCCATGCCGTTCTTCGCTATGATACCGGCCACGATCGTTGCAAATGCAGCGGTGGGGCCGGCTATCTGTACACGGCTTCCGCCCAGAAACGATATGATAAATCCAGCCACTATCGCGGTATACAATCCCTCCTCGGGGCCCACTCCCGAAGCCAGCGCCAGCGCGATGGAAAGCGGAAGTGCGATTATAGCTACTATGATGCCCGATACCACATCCGTCCCAAACTGCTTGAGATCATAATGTTTGATCGTGGAAAAAAGCATGGGTTTTATTCTGTCCTGATTCACTCTGTCTCCTCCATCCTGAAGATTATATCAAAAAAATCCTCATAGTCGCCATCGATCATGGTGATCTTTTCCCCGTACTTTTGAAAGCCCTCTGTAAACCGATGGTTATCCTTCTTCAGGTGCCCGACGGTACAGTATGAATCGTCTGACCGGGCTTCAATATCAGATGCATGTGCCTTTATGTCTGCGAAATGCGTATCTATATATGTATCCGACATGGCGAGGCATATGAACCTGATCGAGGGCAGATACTGCTCATCAAAGTCTTTTCTCCAGTCAAAAGGAACATAGCAGCCTTCTATGATAAGGTTCTGCCTGTTCTCAACAGCGGTTTTGATCATCTCCCGGACAACCGGCCAGAGATACCCGGTCAGTTCATCGTCATCCTCCGGTGTAAGACTCGTATACCCGCTCCGGATCAGACCCATTTTCAGGTGATCGATGGATATATACGGATACTTGTATTTTTCCAGCATCCTCTGGGCAAGTACGGTCTTACCCGCATGAGATGCTCCGGTTATCAGTATGATCATAATTCGCACACCATAATGTATTCTTCATCATTTTCACCGACAGTCTTAAAGCCGGTATTTTTATACATGCGTACTGCATAATTGGCTTTCTGAACCGCCAGAGATGCCCGTTCATACCCCTGCGATTTAAGCAGTTCCAGCATCTCAACCATCAGCTGTGATCCGATGCCCTGTCCTCTGTATTCCCTGTACAGAGAGATCGCGAATGACGGAGTCGCGTCATCCACGTGGCCGTAATCATTCATGATACGAGTCCAGACAGCGCCGACGACACGTCCGCCCACGTCCGCCACCAGACAGTTATCTCCCGGATATGCGCCGAAATCATCCGTATAGACTCTGAGTTCCGGTTTCTCAACAATATCCCTTGCCGGAGGCTCTACTCCTTCCGGAATAAAGATCGCCTCATACAGAAAATCCTTAAGCAGGGGTGTTTCATCTGTTCTCAGTTTTCTGATGATGTATGGCAGGCCATCCCGGGTTCGGTTGTGATTTCCACGGATGGCGGCATGCCAGACCACATCGTGTATTCCGAGATTGTTTTTTCCGGCCTGCCGCAGGATGCCTTCCTGTATCATGCCGGCCTTGTCCATCACGCGTCCCGATCCGGGATTATCCACATCATGGCAGGCAGCAACGCGGTTAAGTCCCACTACATCAAACAGATAATCCATTACTCCCCGCAGGGCTTCGCTCATCAGGCCCTGTCCCCAGTACGCTCTGCTCATGCAGTATCCGATGTCGGCAGCTTCGATATCCTCATGAAGCTTGACCACGGAGATGTTGCCGATGACCTTCCCGGTCTCCTTATACTCCATGACCCAGTTAAAGTATCCGCCATCCTCATAGTCGGATATCCATTCTGTCAGCAGGTTCGCGGTGACCTCGACACTCTGATGCGGCGGCCATGTCAGGAATCTGGTCACTTCAGGATCAGAAGCCCAGTTATTGAACATATCCTCTGCATCTTCTATTCTGAATCTGCGCAGGATCAGCCTCTGTGTTTCTATTGTCTGTGTTCCGGTTTTGTTCATAATTTAAACCTTTTGGATTTTTTCTTTTGGTTCTTTTTCTTTTGCTCTCGGGTTCGATTTCTTTTAGTTCTTTTGCTCCTGAGCTTTTTGATTTATCAGATTTTGGATAAACTCCCGCATATCCGCTTCTTCCTGCCGGGGGTATTCATACCTGCACAGATCCGCTACTCTGTTTCCCACAATATGCCAGATTTCCACAACCGAATCACAGGACTGCCGGATGCTGTCATATTCCGCTGCGGGATATGTTTTTTTATACAGGCAAAAAAGGTCCTTTTCAAGCAGACTCTCCATATTGCTGTCGAGAATGCCCAGATCAACAGGCTTGCCTTCCCGCAGAAAGATATACCATCTGATCATACGGTTTAAAACATCCCGGGATAATTATTGTCTCCCCGAAAAAGTAAGATACGATCACCAAAGGTTTTCTCAAAAACGCTGTCATCCTCATCGCTTTCTGCATATTCAATTATATTTCTGATTATCTCATTTTCGGTTCTCATGATAGCGGTCACGTCTCTTATATCAGATCATATCCGGTTATTATGCCGTCAATCTCGTCCGTCCCCAGCGGATTGGCAGAGGTCTCCTCTGTAATGATCAGGTTTTTGCCGGGTATGATCCCGTTCTTCAACATGGATTTCATCTTATATACAGCCTGCCTGGCGTATTCTCTGTCATCCATCATCCCTCTGTGTTCCCAATAAAACACTTTACGTGTCCTGACGTTCAAAACCGTGAAATCCGGATATATGACAGCGCCGTTTGGAAGTATCAGCGGACACTCATACTTGTATGGAATCCCCTTTTCCGCCAGGATATTCGCGATGGTAAGTTCGGATTTGGAGCGAACCTTCTCACCGCGATTCGTTTGAAACACCGGGGTATTATCCGGTATCTCTTTTCCTACGTATGGGATGCTCTGCCATTCGTTGATAAAGTCCTCGTCGGACATATCGATCGGATCGATGTATATTTTTGCTTCTGACGGAAGTTCAGAATACAGGCTGCGTATCCTGTCTGTTATATTATTCGATTTCTTCAGCAGATAATCAAGATTTCTGCTTTCATTATTCAGTATTTTCAGAACTCTCTCGCAGTATGCTTTACGGATGAATGTACCGATCGTTTTTGTGTCCGATTTGCGGATATATTTGCCGCCTTTATCAGATTTGTCACGGCGTAGATAGAACTGAATCCGTTTGCCCGACTTTACAATATGGATGAGTCCGGGAGGTGCTTTTTTTAGTTCCTTTTCTATTTCCTGCCGGTGTTTCCGGATTTCCTGAAAGCGTCTCCCGGCCTCTTCATATAAAGTTGTAGGGTTAAGCATTGTATGGGTAGATTTTTTGTTCATATGTGCCTCCTTTGTGTGTTTGATGTGTTTTGGGTGTGTTTACGATGTGTGTTTGATGCTTTTATGATGCGTGCGTAATGTGTGTTTGATGCTTCCGGCGCTACATGGAGGTGCTAAAAGCATCGGAAATTGCATTTTCGGTGATTTGCGATGCCTATTCGCGGAGGAAGGGACCGTCTCAGGCATCAAAGATTGTCAGATTGCGGTTTTGTGATGCTTCCAGCACTACATGGATGTGCTAAAAGCATCGGAAATTGATTTATCGGTGATTTGCGATGCCTATTCGCGGGGGAAGGGACCGTCTCAGGCATCAAAGATTGTCAGATTGCGGTTTTGTGATGCTTCCGGCGCTACATGGAGGCGCTAAAAGCATCGGAAACTGCATTTTCGGTGATTTATGATGTTTATTCCAGCTCGCAAATGTATTTTTTGAGCTACGTGTTTATGGTTGTTTCAGGTTTGTTTTACAGTTCATTTCTGAACGGTTCGAATGTATCTACTATACTTTTTAAGGTTTGTATTGTCATTTTATTGTCATGAATGACAAGGAGATTATACCATTTCCAACCGGCATACAACAACGCAAATGTACGATCAATTTTCGCGATCAATCAGGCTTTTTGACAAAAACAGGAGAAGATCGTCATCATTAACGCATGGTGCATATTGCTCCAACACTTTATTATGGTACCAAACGCCGCTTCCATCAGGAATATACCCGCGTTTAACATATATCCGCTGAGCCGGCCCATAACCGGAATGAACACCAACAGCCAGAAATACCATGTCCGATACTTTAGCCGCTTCGCTCTCTGCCACATCGAGCAGCCTACTGCCGATTCCTTTTCCATGTATGTCAAAGAACACCATCAGATCTACGATCTCGGGATAGTTCATGCCTCCCCAGGGCCCTTCTGTCGGATGAAGGACAAGAGTGCACTGTCCCTTGACTGCTCCTTCATATTCCGCGATGAATACAAGCCTTTCGCCTTCTTCCTGCTCTTTGTAATAATCCTCATATATTTTGATCTGCGGATGCCATCCGTAGGAAAGATATGTGTCATAAAGGACCTTAGCATCGTCCGGCACCATGCTTCTGATCTTCAAAGTTCCATTGTCATAATATGTTGTCATGGGTCCCCCTTTTTAATGATCTACAGTATTTCATAATCATCCAATTTCACTTCTTCTATCATCTCTTAAGATTCTCAAAAAAAGTGAATGCAAAATAATTGCAACCATTTTGCAACCACTAAAAATGGGAACCCACTGTTTAAGCGGATTCCCAAAATTATTCGTCTACTCCATCTCTTTTACACGAAAATTTCAAACCGTTTTTTCCTGTTCTTTTCGTACTTCTTGCGCGTATCATTTGATGCACTTTTCGATATATTCATACCGTTCAAATGCTACTGTACCCAAAGTGTACCCAAAAGGATTATATCACCTCGCATACATTAACCAAAGGTCATTTCCAATAATTCCTGAGCTGCATCTTTGCTCTTAACACGCATCAGATTATCATCAATCTTTGCCCTCGAAAGTAAATTCATGCTTCCGTACTCATGCATATGATCCTGGAGTCTAACCTTTATGCCACAGTTTTCTAATACCTGTACAAGAGCCTTTGTATCTTCAATCTTTTCTTCCGGATAGCCTTCGGGATCAAGTGTAACAACAGTAATCTTCACCCCATTTTCTTGTCTTTGCTTTATAAGCCTTACAAATGCATTTACCTTGGCCTGATTTAATCCCGGACTGGAAATAATGACCTCTTTATTCGCCTCCAGCAAATCTATCTCATACACTTTTTCATATGTATCTATACCAAAGATTGCATTTGCAGTTTGCTTTTCGGCAATGACATTATTGCATATTTTGTATCCTATCTTCTTATATGTTCTAAGGCGTTTATGATACATTTTTTCAAGGACACGAATATGAGAATCTACATAGTCGTAAATGATAACTTCTGTCTTAGTTTCATAGTCTCGATGGAGGCGCCCG
>CAJOID010000075.1:0-7848 GCA_905234595.1 uncultured Lachnospiraceae bacterium
ATACATATCCAAATCGTAATTTGCCATTTTTATTTCCTCATAATTTCCAATTTTTACCTAGAGTATATTATATATTGATATATTTAATAATTCTATGTATAAATTACGAAAAAAGCTAAAAAAAACAGCATACATCTTCATAATGTACGCTGTTGTCTCTTTCAAGCAACTTCCTGCATTTTAATCTTATATACGTGATCTCTGTTCATCAATGTTACACCCTTTGATTTAGCAAGTTCCATTGCATCATCAGTATAGTACTGATTAGTGCATATGATGCAATGATCAATATTATAATAATGTTGTGCCGCAAGAGCTTTCTGTACGCTCTTTAAATCTACATCAGATGTATATCGCTTTGCCTGAACGATGTATGTTTCCGGTTTTACTCTTCTTATCTGCGATTTTTTTACCATGATAAGACTGATTCCAAATTTAGGATCTCTCTGTGTCTCTTTTACTGCAAATCCGTTTTTTTCAAAAAATCCCTTTAACCAATTAACAAATTCTTCTGGAGACATGTCATCCACATAGCTTAATGCTCCATCATAATGCTTTTTTCCTTTAAAATATCTGGAAAGACATTTGATTATAAAAAATACCAGGATATAAACAATTACCATTGACACGAATGGTGATATTACTGTTCTAAAAAAGTAAGCATAGATTGAAAAAAATATCAGTGCTATAACTGCTACATTTGCTACATATGCATATGATGTACTCAGTCCGTTGATGTTAACATCTCCGAAATCCTCATTCAGCAGTTTGTACACATTCAGATATGAGCTTCCGTACGAATCAAGTCTTAACTGCAGCGTCTCTCCATATGACTCGGCAACATCCTGCATATAGTTGCGGACCGTTTCCTTCATATCCTTCTGCACGGTAGGGATGATCATCGCAAGCATTGCTACAACGGCTACGACCACCGCCACCGATGTAAGTGCCATGATCTTAAACTTGATCGATGAGAAAAAGCTCACCTTCGCGGATTTCTTCGTCCCATTAACGTCTCTTTTTTCTTCAGACATCTTTCGCCTCCATACATTTATTCGGCAGTACTGAACTACACTACTACAAATATACCAAAAAATACGTCTTACAGGCAATTAACACTATGCACAATGTACATCATTTCAATTTGTCATATATATCAAAGCAGTCCAGCGTGGAGAAATAATCCGCCGGTGTTTCGGCGCGCCTGATCAGCCTTGCATTACCGTCAGTGCCAAGCAGTATCTCGGCACACTTCAGTTTGCCGTTATAGTTATATCCCATTGAATAACCGTGAGCCCCGGCATCATGTATCACCAGGAGATCACCTGTTGCAATAGCGGGCAGAGATCTGTCTATGGCGAATTTATCGTTATTCTCACAGAGTGAACCGACCACATCATATACATGATCCGCCGGAGCATCTTCCTTGCCCAGCACCGTTATGTGATGATAAGAACCATACATGGCCGGACGCATCAGATTGACTGCACACGCATCCACGCCTATGTACTCCTTGTAAGTATGTTTCTCATGAATAGCCCTGGTAACCAGCACGCCGTACTCCGCCATCATGAATCTGCCCATCTCGGTATAGATGGCTATATCTCCCATACCGGCAGGCACGAGTTTCTCGTCATATACTCTGTGTACTCCCTCCCCTATTACAGCTATGTCATTGGGAGTCTGATCGGGTGAATATGCAACACCCACTCCACCGGAAAGATTGATGAACCTGATATCGGCCCCTGTCTCACGGTGCAGCTCTATTGCCAGATCAAACAGCTGTCCGGCGAGCTGGGCATAATAGTCATTGGTCACTGTGTTACTGGCCAGGAACGCATGAATGCCGAAGTGCTTTACACCCTTGCTCATAAGAGTACGATATGCTTCAAACATCTGATCCCGCGTCATACCGTATTTCGCATCGCCGGGATCATCCATGATACCGTTGCTGAGCATGAACTTGCCACCGGGATTGAACCTGCAGCTCATAGTCTCGGGGAGATGTCCGCCGCATGCCTTTTCGCAGAATTCTATATGAGTGATGTCATCAAGATTGATGATGGCTCCGAGTTTACATGCATAACCGTACTCATTAAACGGTGTCTCATTACTGGAGAACATGATATCGCTGCCGGTGATCCCGCATGCATCCGATAGCATAAGTTCGGTCATCGACGAGCAGTCGGAACCGATCCCGTACTCATACATGATCTTCATCAGAAAAGGGTTGGGATTTGCCTTGACCGCAAAATACTCCTTGAATCCGGGATTCCACGCAAACGCATCCTTCACAGCCTGAGCATTACGTCTTATCCCGGCTTCATCGTAAAGATAAAACGGCGTGGGATATTCGGCTGCTATCTCTTCAGCCTGTTCTCTGGTGATAAATGTTTCTTTTTTCATAATCCTCCTCCATCATGGGGCTTGAATATATGCAGTACATGCAACGCCCTGGTGGTCTCGATATACAATGCCTGCCGGTGCATGTTCTCCGGTTCAAATCCTTCATCTACTACCAATACGGTATCAAACTCCAGTCCCTTGGTCAGGTAGAAAGGAGCGACACTCACGCCGGTCTTGAACGACGATGTATCAGGTGTCAGCAGACTGATATCCGCCGAAGCAGTCAGCCTGTCACATATCTCTTCCGCACGGGCCGCATCGCGGCACAGTACCGCTACGGTATCCGATGACGGGATATACTTCGCGATCATGTCATTAAGCCGGGCGATCAGATCATCGTCATCACGATAGATGTGCTCGCCGACCTGCTCACCGTGGCGGTCTATATTGCTGACGGTATCGAGTCCCAGAATACGTGCGGCATAATCGGTGATCTCAACAGTCGAGCGATAGCTCCTGTTCATCTGCACGGTATACAGATCGCGTCCGAATATCTGCGGAAGAAAGGCAAGTACATCACGATGCTCACAGTCGATGGTCTGTGCTTTATCACCGAGTATCGTCATCGCGCACGGAAACACTTTCTCAATAAGTCTGTACTGCAGGTATGTATAATCCTGCATTTCATCTATCACGAGATGTCTGACGGGCCTCTCCGCATCGGATGCAAAAAGCGAGTATTTGAGGTACAGCAGCGGATACACGTCTTCGTAGGGAATGATGCCGGCTCTTAAATGTGTGTCCTTTTTTCTGATATAAACAAAATTGCCGGATTCGTCATACATATCATCCGCATCAGAGCTGTCAATGTCGGTCTCCTGTCTGCCATCGGGTATTACTGCCTCAGCTTCCAGAGGTTGTCTGCCGGATGAAATCAGAAACGAATTATACAGACTGATCAGATCCCTGTCGACATACATCTCATTGAGGCTGTCCCTGATAAAAGTGGCTTCATCCGCTGACAGATCACGTCTTCTTAAAGTCTCTTCCTCGTCTATTATAAAGTCCGCAACTCTGTTCATGCGCTCCATGAGCGGGACATCCCAGAGTTTCTCATAGAAAAGAGCAGATATGTAATCAGCCTTATATCTGCGGCCGCGGTATCTGTAATCAGCTATATCCACTCCGTCATACTCCAGGCTAAGGACGTATCCGTCCAGTTCGCGGATATAATCTTCGCTCTGCTTATACTCAGCCTCTTCACTCGCATGGGAAGGGTGCAGATCAGGTGACAGTATCTCTTCCAGGCGATCGTACCGGTCCTGCGCTTCGCCGAATTGACGAAGTCTGCGGTATGCCCATACATCCAGGCTCATCTCGCATATATTCTCCTCACCCAGTTCGGGCAGAATGCGTGAGATGTAGTCGGCAAACACGCTGTTGGGGCTGAGTATGAGTACCTGCGATGCCTTGAGGGTATTACGGTTATGATAGAGCAGATAAGCAATACGATGAAGAGCAACGCTGGTCTTGCCGCTGCCCGCACACCCCTGGACCGCCAGTATCCTGTGGCCTGTATCCCTGATGATGGCATTCTGCTCTTTCTGAATAGTCGTGACTATCGCCTTGAGCGAAGCGGATGCATGGGATCCCAGTTCCACACGCAGGATCTCATCATCGATGTTCATATCACTTTCGAGCATATACACGATACGACCTGCTGATATCTTGTACTGGTACTTATTCGTGATACGCCCGGTGATGCGTCCGGCGGGAGCATCATATGCAGCGGGACCCGCATCATAATCGTAGAAAAGAGATGAGATCGGTGCTCTCCAGTCATATATGAGCGGCATTTCCCCCGCAGACCGCGACAGATTCGAGATGCCTATGTAACACGGAACGGTCTCATGCTCTCCGTCAAATATGAAATCAACACGACCGAAATACGGAGAGTCCTTCATGCGTTCATATCCGTATTTTTCGCGTATATAATCGGCTTTCTGCATGATCTTCTGCCTTATGGCATTGGTGTTGTCATACAGTTCATAACCGTACTCATCGAATTCGGTATAGCTGTTCCAGAAGTACTCATGGAAATCCGCCATATCCTTATCGGTTATATCAACCCGTGCACTCAGTTCGTCCAGCTTACGATCGATAAGCTCCAGAACCTGTGCCAGGAAGATTTCTTCATCGTGTAAGATCATCTGATATTCTCTATCTGCCAGTCTATGGGGGATACACCGTGTGCTTCGAGGAACTCGTTGCACCTGGAGAAATGACTGCATCCGAAAAATCCCCTGTATGCACTCAGTGGACTGGGATGAGGTGCTTCCAGATACAGATGCGCGGGATTGTTCAGCATTGCCTTCTTGCTCCGGGCATGACTGCCCCACAACATAAAAACAACGGGACGGTCAACATCGTTTACGGCACTTATGACGGCGTCCGTAAACCGTTCCCATCCTTTGTTCTGGTGAGATGCGCTCTGATGCGCGCGTACAGTGAGGACCGTATTGAGCAGGAGCACTCCCTGTCTGGCCCACTTCTCCAGATATCCGTTGTCCGGGATATAACATCCCAGATCATCGTGAAGTTCCTGATATATGTTCTTGAGCGAAGGCGGGATATCCTTGGGACTCACATCCGGAAGAACCGAAAAACACAGCCCGTGTGCTTCATGTTCATTGATATAAGGATCCTGCCCGAGTATCACCGCTTTGACCTCGGACAACGGAGTCAGATGCATTGCATTAAAAATATCCTCGGCAGGAGGATAAACTGTTGTGGTGCGGTATTCCTCCCGTACAAAACTGTACAGTTCCTTGTAATAATCCTTATGAAACTCATCAGAGACCGCTTCCAGCCAGTCTCCGGTCAACATAGCCATATTGCATTCACCTTTATCCCGTGCCGGATCATATCCTCACGGGGATCCCACGATCCCGTAAATACCGTTTCAGATCCATGATATCCATTTCATGGTAGTGAAACAGTGATGCAGCCAGAGCCGCTTCGGCATGTCCCTGTTCAAACGCCTCATAAAAGTGTTCCATGGTGCCTGCACCGCCCGAAGCGATGACCGGCACATCAACACTGTCTGCGATCTGTCTGGTCAGTTCCAGGTCATATCCCTCTTTGGTTCCGTCACAGTCCATACTGGTAAGCAGTATTTCACCTGCACCGAGTTCCACTGCACGGACTGCCCACTCAACGGCGTCGATCCCCATATCCACACGACCGCCGTTCTTATAGATGTTCCAGCCGGAACCGTCCGCGCGGCATTTTGCATCTATAGCAACCACTACACACTGTGAACCGAATTTATCCGCAGCTTCGGATATGAGCGGAGGATTCATGATGGCTGCTGAGTTAACCGCCACCTTATCGGCGCCTTCACGCAGAATGTCTCTGAAGTCATCGATAGTCCTGATCCCGCCTCCCACGGTGAACGGAATGAAGACTCTCTCGGCAACCGCGCGAACCATGTCCACGGCGGTATGACGCGCATCCGAAGATGCGGTTATATCGAGAAAAACAAGTTCATCCGCACCCGATTTTGAGTAGGCCTCACCGGTCTCGGCAGGGTCTCCGACATCTCTGATATTTACAAAATTAATTCCCTTGACTACTCTGCCATCTCTGACATCAAGACAAGGGATGATACGTTTAGTATGCATTATCTGATCTCCAGAAAGTTGGCAAGCATCTTAAGTCCTGTATCCGAGCTTTTCTCGGGATGAAACTGGACTGCAAATACATTGTCTTTTTCAATGGCTGCATGTATGTGCGTGGCATACTCCGTCGTGGCTGTCACGACATCCGGATCCGAGGCCTCGAGGAAATATGAATGGACAAAATAAACATATGCCCCTTCTTCTATGCCTTTGAACATACGTCCGAAATGCGGAAACTTAAGTGAATTCCATCCGATATGAGGCACCTTAAGGCCCACATCCGGGATTCGCCTGATATGTCCGCCGACAAGTCCGAGTCCCGGAACTCCGGGGCTCTCCTCACTGTCCTCAAATAAAAGCTGCAATCCGAGGCAGATACCGAGGAAAGGTATGCCGGCTTCAACCACCTCTCTTATGACCGGAGTGATCTCATACTCGTCAAGCCGGGAACATGCATCTCCAAACGCCCCGACTCCGGGAAGGATCACGCTGTCGGCATTCAGCAGGTCTGAACGGTCACGCGTAAGCAAAGCAGTGTAACCCAGGTGTTCCACTGCCTTTTCAACGCTCTTTACATTACCGGCATCATAATCTATAAGTGCAACCATCATTAAACCTCTTTACGGGGTAATAGTCCTGTGTCAGTTGGAATAGATCTGATAAACAAGGGCTTCATTATCACCATCGGGATTCGGATTCCCTGCATTGCCCCCGTCTCCGGGAGGCGCATCAGGGATAATGTTGCCATTCCCGTCTACGGAAGCCTGATAATATACGTTATCATCAGGTGATGGTGCTCCGTCGGGAGAAGCCAACATCTCACCGTTGGGAGCAGGGAAGCCGTCTTCTCCGGGCATTCCTTCAGGAGCTTCACCGGGTTCTCCCGGGAGTCCGTCCTCCGGAGCAGCGGGAGCTTCGGAAGCTGTATCTGTCTTCTTGCCAGGTTCGGGTGTGCCGAAGATGATACTGTCTATGTATCTGGTGTAATCTCTGTCTGTACCCGCTGCTATGATTTTGCGGGCAAACTCGGGAGTAACACCATACTGGGCAGCAAGGATATTGAGGATATTGTTGTAACTCATATCCAGATCTGCCTGAACTTCGGCAGTATCGTAATGATTCATCAGATAATCATAGCAGGCCACACCGCTGATCAGAGCATCGAGTGCCTCTCTCGGCATGCCAATGCCGCTGAAGGTCTGATATGACTTCTCCCATCTGCGCATCTGAAGTATGCAGCTCGAATTGTCATATAAGCGCTGGTCATCAGCACTCAGTTTCCTGCCATAAAGGTTGGTATAAACTGTGTCGTATTCCTGATTATTATAGGCTGTACGGGCTTCCTTGATACTCATATCAGCCGGAACCACCAGGCCGATGACAAGCAGTGCCGCAAGTACCGGAGCGAATACAAGGAAGATCATTATAACCTTTTTCTTCGGAAGTCTCTTGATTGGCGGAAGTGAAGCTTCTTTCTCTGCCTTCTTTGCTGCTTTTTCCGCCTTTGCCTGTTTCGCTTTTTCGGCCTTCTCGGCTTTGGCTTTGGCTTTTTCTTCTTTCTTGGCGGCAGCGGCTTCGGCCTTGGCTTTGGCCTTGGGATCCTCTTCGTCACCCTTCTTGCCCTTCTTGCCTTTTTTGCCTTTTTTGCCTTTCTTGCCGGCATCCTCTGCATCCAGTTCCTCGAGCAGAGCTATATTCTCTTCACCTGCTGCGGAAACAGGCGTCTCTCCGTCTATGAATTCAGCCTGGGCAGCAGCTTCGTTTTCTTCATCTTCCTCTTCGGTAAGTGCAGCGATCAGCTTCTTGAAGAATCCGATCAGAC
>CAJOID010000075.1:7929-8825 GCA_905234595.1 uncultured Lachnospiraceae bacterium
CTGCTTTTTAGGCTTCTTTTCTTTCTTCTTTTTCTTCTTAGGCGCGTCTTCGTCGTCCTCTTCCGCACCGGAATCTCCTCCGTCGGAAGACTTGTCGGGCATAGATTTTGCAAGCAGTGCATCTATATCCATCTCATCCACTGCTACTTCGCGGTCTTCCGCAAGTATATCGATCGGTTCTTCGGCTGAGGCGACATCCGGGATCTCTACTCCGGTGGAAACCATTTCGTGGTTGTCAGACATGCTGAGGAGGTCCTCTATCTCGGACAGATTACCATCCTCCTCGGGTACGAAACCGTCATCAAGGCTGGCAGCACCGCCAACCATGCCTCCGTTTAAGAGCGCTTCTATCTGCTCTGCATCCAGGTTCTCATTATCATCTGCTGTATCTGCAGATATATCCGGTATATCAGCGGCAGGTTCTTCTGACATGGCTTCCGTTTCAGCGGCAGGCTCTTCTGACGTGGCTTCCGTTTCAGCGGCAGGCTCTTCAAGAGCAGCATCCAAAACAGCCATAAGATCCGCATCATCCAAAGATGCTTCGGGGGCAGGCTCTTCGGCTGCAGGCTCGGGCTCTGCTTCGGGGGCAGGCTCTTCGGCTGCGGGTTCAACTACAGGTTCAGGCTCTGCTTCGGCTGCAGGTTCTGCGGATGCAAACATCGCTGCGATCTGCTCGGGCGTAAGCTTCGCATTCGGATCGTCGGATACAGGAGTAACCTCGATCGGTGCAGGCTCCTCTACAGCCACCTCGGGTATCTCTATCTCAGGCACAGGCTCTGGCTCAACTACAGGTTCAGCCACTGGCTCTTCGGCTGCAGGTTCTGCGGATGCAAACATCGCTGCAATCTGCTCGGGCGTAAGCTTCGCATTCGGATCGTCGGATACAGGAGTAACCT
>CAJOID010000076.1 GCA_905234595.1 uncultured Lachnospiraceae bacterium
GATCCGTCACCGTGCCTTACATGATCAAGGTTGTTTTCCCTGATCAGTCCGGCATATATCGCCTTCTGCAGCGGATGATATATGATCTTGCCGTCGGGATCGCACAGATAGACGAATCCCACTCCGCCGTCATTGACCTTTTCAAACAGCTGCTCTATACCGCTGTAGTTCATGTCTACGAGCAGGATCCCGTTCCGGACATTTCCCATAAATGTCAGTTCCACGTTCCTCGACAGTGAGACCACCCAGAAATATCTGTAGTTACTGTTATCGAATATATTCTGGACATGAGGCGTGGAGAAATGGATGTTCTCTATCTCTTCGGATGCCTTGCGGAACCATTCCTGTTTCTTTAAGTCCACGCCGGACTTTCTCGTCGACACGGGCGAAGCAGCGACTATGGCTCCGTCCTCCGTAACCAGCACGATACCCGTCAGATTATCCTTATTGGCCTCATACAGAAGGTTCATCTCTTTATTGATCTTCTCATAGGTGAGGTCCGTGTTTTTGATGACGTTATAGGACATCGTATCGGATATGCCCATCATGCTGCGGATATAAGAGTTTAAGTTCCAGCTGACCTGGTCCACGATCTGCTGGTTTTCCTTAATGGTATTTTCCCTGATGGTATTGATGGAATGGGTATAAAAAGCGATCGCCATGGACATGATGCTGATGATCGAGATCGCAGTATAAGACAGGGATATGGTCCACTGAAGACTTCGTTTATTAATTCTGTCTGTATTTTGAAGGCGACGTGCCAAAATGCTTCTTAAAGACATAGCTGAAATAGTTCGGCTCCTCATATCCAACAAGACCGGCTATAATGTAGCTCTTCTCGTCCGTCGTATCAAGCAGTCTCTGTGCTTCATTCATCCTCACATTTGTGAGATACGTAACGAAGCTCATGCCTGTTTCTTTTTTGAACACAGATGAAAAATAAGATGTACCCACACCGAGATGAGCACATATATCATCTACGGAGAGACCGCTCTCACTGAAATGGTCCATGATATACTGTCTGGCGTCCTCCGCGAGTTTCTTGGTGGTATCAAGTCTGGTGCTGCTTATCTTCTCCTGGATGGCCCCCGCAAGTTCCACAAGTCTGCCCGCAAAATCATCCATGGAAGCAAAGCCGTCCATATCCTCGTTTGTATTGATATCTCCCAGGCCGCTCTCGGCTATATTGATCTGATGCCCCCGCATGAGCCTTAAAAGCTCAACGATGAATTCCGCATAAAACAGGCGGAGCTGGTTCAGTCCAAAATCGGATTTTTTGAGTTTGTCGACAAAGTCCCTGATCTCCGTCTCAAGACTTTCCCTGGTTCCGACCTTGACCTGCCTTATGATATGTCTTATCTGTTTCTCGCTGACATAATCCTCTGCACTGCTTACCGGATCTACGTCACTTATGCATATGGCCTGGTTCTCTCCGACGAATATCCTGTGATGAAAAGCATCCTTGGCCTCCAGAAAAGATGCATGTATACTCTCCGCGTTTCCGTACACCCTGCCTATACCGGCACAGACATTGGCATCAAGGAGTTTATGAGCGCTCCTGCATATCCTGTCCATCTCTTCCACAAAATCTCTGTAGAGAGAGGTACTCGCAAGTCTCGCAAGCACGCATACCGTATCAAGATATACGAAAGCTTCGACCGGCAGCAGATCCTTAAACATGTCGGTCACTATCTGCTTCAAGGAGACAGCCATCAGATTCTTATCGAGGATCTCCGCATCACTCCGTGCGGGCGTTATCCTGAAGGCCCCCGCGCAGTAGAATGCCGCCTCTATCTGAAACCCGAAATCCTTCTGGTATCTCTCCAGGTCGTACTGAAGTTCACGTCCCTCAAGGAGACCTATGATCAGCTGTTCCTTCATCATGGGACGGCTGTTCTCATAATACATGGAAAGCTGCTCGACGTTGCGCCTGAAACGATACTGCTCGTCAAGTCTCTCCTTGATCCTGGTAAAAACTCTGCCGAGTTCGGTCGCATCCACGGGCTTTAAGATATATTCCTCAGCCTCTAGCCGGATTGCTTCCTTGGCATATTCAAAATCGTCATACCCGGAAAAGATGACGCCTCTTATATCCGGAAATCTCTCTTTAAGTTTCTTAAGTAGAGTCAGTCCGTCCATAAAGGGCATCTGGATATCTGTCATCACAACATCCGGCTCGCAGTTTTCCGCAAGTTCGAGTGCGTCTTCACCGTTTTCCGCGGTACCTGCCACGCAAAAGCCGATTGCTTCCCAGTCTATCCTTCTTCTTATGGCTTCCCTGACTTCTTCCTCATCATCCACGAGTATGACTTTATAGAGATCCATTATTACTCCTTAACCGTTCTTTTCAAAAATTGTAGCATTGCCCCGGATAATAAACAACAGGCTGTGAGATACCCCACAGCCTGTCGAAAAGTCCGTATGGTTTCAGCTCTTCTTTCTCTTGGATAAGACATCAAATGTAACCGCACCGAGAAGAACGGCACCCTTGACTATCTTCTGAATATCGGTTGACCATCCGAACAGACTCATACCGTTATTGAGAATACCCATGATGAAAGCGCCGACCACGGCACCTACTATGGTTCCGGCACCACCGGCAACCGCTGCACCGCCGATGTAGCAGGATGCGATAGCGTCCATCTCAAAACCGTCACCGGCCTTGGGTGTTGCGGATCCGTTTCTGGCTGCAAGTACGATACCTGCGATCGATGATAAGAAGCCCATGTTAACGTATACCCAGAAGAACACCTTCCTGGTATCGATACCGGACAGATTGGCTGCCTTTCTGTTACCGCCCAGAGCATATATCTGGCGTCCGGCAACGGTCTTGCTCGTAATGAATCCGTAGATGACTATGAGAACTACCATGATCAGAAGTACGAAAGGAAGTCCTTTGTATCTTGCGAGCTTATAGAAGAAGAACCAGATGATGAACAGCATGATTGCAAGTTTGAGTATGATCTGCCACGTGGGATTTACCGCGAAGCCATACTTTTTCTTGGTCGCATTGCTCTTAAGCTCCGAGAAGATAAGTATCGCGGAAGCGATAAGGGCAACGATTATGCTGACAAGATCCAGTGTTCCGTCACCGAAAGGTATCTGCGCGGAAGGAAGGAATCCTGCTCCTATGAAGTTATAGTTTTCGGGAAGCGGGCCCTTGGTCTGAGCCTGAAGCAGTGTATAGGTAAGGCCGCGGCCCATGAGCATCGTGGCAAGTGTGGTTACAAAAGGCGGGATGTTGAGATAGGCGATGAAGAATCCTGCGAACAGACCGGTCAGGATACCTACTGCAAGAGCAGCAAAGATCGCAACCCACATGTTCATCTTGAAATCCATCATTATGATACCCGCGATGGAACCGGTAACGGCAACAACCGAACCTACACCCAGATCGATGTTACCGGTGAGTACGCACAGCAGCATACCGATCGCCAGAATAACAACGTAACCGTTCTGCATGATCAGGTTGTTGATATTCATCGGAGTAAGGTTGGCGCCGTCGGTCAACAGTGCGAACACAAGATAAATAGCTATTAGGGCAAAAAACATTCCGTACTGTTTCATGTCCATTTTGACAACTTTTTTATTATTCATTTCCATCTCCCTTTCTCTGATGAGCCATGATAAGCTGCATTATCTTCTCCTGCGAAAATTCGTCTTTATTAAGTTCTCCGGCTATCTCACCTTCGTTGATGACATACAATCTGTCACAGGAGCCTATTATCTCAGGCATTTCCGATGAAATAACTATTATTGCCTTTCCTGCTTTGGCAAGTTCGTTGATTACGCAGTAGATCTCATATTTAGCACCTACGTCTATACCTCTGGTAGGTTCATCCATGATCAGAACATCAGGCTGGGTAAGCATCCATTTGGCAACAACAACTTTCTGCTGGTTACCTCCCGAAAGCGAGCCGACCACCTGATTGATGGAATTGGCTTTGACATTGATACGCTCTTTATATTCCTGTGCTGCAACTATCTCATCATTTGCGTTGATCACGCCGTTTTTGGAGAAGAAGAAAGGTCTGGCCGCTATCGCCATGTTTTCCTTGATATCGGCTATCAGATTCAGTCCGTATGTCTTTCTGTCCTCGGAAATATAAGCCAGTTTGTTCTTAACTGCATCCCTGACTGTCTTTAAATGTACTTCCTTGCCGTTTATCAGTACGGTTCCCGATATCTTCTGGCCGTAGCTGCGTCCGAACAGGCTCATCGCGAGCTCCGTTCTTCCGGCTCCCATCAGACCCGCAAGACCCACAACCTCGCCTGCACGTACTTTGATATTGATATCCTTGAGTACCTGACGGTGCTCATCATCAGGATGGAATACATTCCAGTCTTTTACTTCAAATATAACGTCACCTATCGTGACACCCTCTCTTACGGGATAACGATTGGTCATCTCGCGCCCTACCATGGCCTTGATGACTCTGTCTTCGGAATAATCGTCCACTCCCTTAACCAGGGTTTCTATGGTTTTGCCGTCACGGATGATGGTAACCGAGTCGGACACGTATTCGATCTCATTTAATTTATGTGAAATGATGATACAGGTGATACCCTGCTCCTTGAGCTGAAGCATTATATCAAGGAGTTTCTTACTCTCTTCATCATTCAGCGCTGCGGTGGGCTCATCGAGTATCAGCAGTTCAACCTTTTTGGCCATAGCCTTGGCGATCTCTATAAGCTGCTGTTTGCCTACACCGAGAGAATTGACCGGCACATTGACATCCTCATGCTCAAGTCCTACCTTTGCAAGCATCTCCTGAGCCCTGACCCTGGTGGCTGTCCAGTCGATGATACCTTTTGAGCTGGTCTGTTCATTGCCTATGAATACATTCTCAGCTACGGACAGGAGCGGAGAAAGTGCGAGTTCCTGATGAATGATAACTATACCCTTGGCTTCCGAATCCCTGAGGTTATGGAATTTGCAATGCTCGCCCTTATACAGGATATCTCCTTCATATGAACCAAAAGGATACACTCCCGATAAGACATTCATAAGCGTGGATTTGCCGGCTCCGTTTTCACCGCATATTGCGTGGATCTCGCCTTTTTTGACACTGAGATTAACATCATCCAGTGCCTTTACTCCGGAGAATTCCTTCGTAATATGATTCATTTCCAAGATGTAATCCGACATCCTTCTTACTCCTTCTTATGATCATTTGTAAAAACAGGGCGGCGTCAGTCGCCGCCCTGTCTGTCTTAATCAGTATCTGCCGGTAATGATTATTCAGCCAGCTGCTCCTCTGTATAGTATCCGCCACCGATGATGACTTCCTTGTAGTTGTCCTTATCTACGGGAACGGGCTCGCAAAGGTATGAAGGAACTACGATCTTACCATTGTTGTACTGCTCGGTATCGTTGATCTCAGGTGTTGCACCTTCAAGAACAGCCTGTACCATTGTAACACACTTGCTGGCAAGAAGTCTTGTATCCTTGTAGATAGACATGGTCTGCTTGCCGGAGATGATGTGCTTGGTAGCCATGAGCTCTGCATCCTGACCGGTGATCAGAGGCCAGTTGGCTTCTGTATAACCTGCGCCCTCAAGAGCTGACATACATCCGTATGAAAGTCCGTCATATGCACATGCACAGATATCAAGATCTTCGTCTGCATAGTATCTGGTGAGGATATCCTCACATCTCTTCATAGCGGTCTGCTGATCCCATCTAAGGGTGTTGTTGTCTTCGAAATCGATCTGGCCGGACTTGCAGATGAGTGAACCTTCATCAAGCATGGGCTGGATCTGCTCCATAAGACCTGCATACAGCATATGAGCGTTGTTATCATCAGGTGAACCCATGAAAAGCTCGATGGTCTGAGGATTGTCCTTGGTAGCACCGCAATGCTCAACAATGTACTGACCGATCTTGGTACCTACACCCTTGTTATCGAATGTAGCATAGTAGCTAACAGCGTCAGTGTTCATGAGAAGACGGTCGTAAGCGATAACGGGGATGCCTGCATCCTTTGCCTGCTGCTCAACATTTACAAGAGCGTCTGAGTCGATAGCTGCGATAACGAGGCAGTTAGCGCCTGCTGCTATCATGTTCTCGATCTGTGAAACCTGAGCCTGTACATCATCCTCTGCGTACTGAAGATCTACGGTATATCCGAGTTCCTCAAGCTGAGCCTTCATGTTGGCACCGTCATGCATCCATCTCTCTGATGACTGGGTAGGCATTGCAACTGCAACCTTCTTACCGCCGCCTGATGACTCCGATGCTGCGGGTGCTGCTGCATCACCTGAACCGGTAGCTGCAGGAGCGGGGGTAGCGCCACAGGCTGTAAGAGCTGTCAGCGCAACTGCCATAAGTGCTGCTAAAACTTTCTTCTTCATATTCATCCTCCTTAGTTTTTTGAGTCCCCATCCTCCGGGGACCATATATCGGATGAATACACTTTATAACGGGGAATTTGACAAAAGAATAAAAAATCCTACTCAGAATATATAAAAATCTACAGCGTAAATAAATTTAAAGATCGGGGTGACAGGATTCGAACATTCACCCCACTCAAAAACCCAGTAAAATAAAGGAGGTTTGCGATATCATCATCCAACTGAACGCAAGCTGAACGCATCCGTATCTTTTATGTTATTGAGTTTCACAAGATTTCTGACCGTAGTGTTCAGTTTCTTCGCTATCCCGCTCAGTGTATCACCCGAATTGATCGTATAGGTTCCCGTAGTGGCGGTGTTTGCGTTGTTCGCTGTAGTTTTTGAACTGCCATACAAGATGTTCAGTTTTATTTATTTATCCATCTGTCGTATAGTATTTTAATAGAAGTGCATAGCCAAATCTCTGATCTCCTTATATATTTACGATTCATGAGACCGGATTGAAAATCAATCATCTGCATAAAGATCGTCCGAAATGATAATTGACTGGTAGTTCATGGCATAGGGATTATCAACCACACCGGTATTGGTTATCAGGACAGGATATATTGCGTCCCTGGTATTTGTAGTTTGGGTAAAAACGCTTATCTTTCGTTTCAGGCTTTCATCATCTTCCTTAGTTACAAGATACTCTGACGATGAATATTTAGCCTCGCACAGATTTATTACCCGATCCTTCCGTACGATCAACAGATCGATCTGAGCACCGGGTAACCCCTTTTCTTTATCAGGTGCTGCATGCCAGGAGTGTTCCTCCGTTTGGACTCCGGAGATTCCGAGTTTTTTCTTTATCTGCGTTATATGACGTAATGCCACACGCTCATAAGCAAGTCCCATCCAGGCATTTGTTTTGGGAGAATTGATCTGTCCGGACCAAAAATGCGGATCCGTTACACCCTTCTCCATAAACTGATAATAGAACAGCGTGAAGTTATCAATAAGCTGATATACGGCATCCTTGCTCTTCTTTCCGTAAGATGTATATTTCCGAATAAACCCACAGTGTTCCAGTTCCTCAAGTTTCTTTGACAGGTTTCCGGAATTGGGTATGCCTGATTCATCGATCAGTTCTTCCCTGGTCATCCCCGCTTTTTTACGTCCCAGAGTCTTTATGATCTTGATATAGGTTTCAGGATAGCGGAATATTGAT
The DNA here is from genome assembly GCA_905234595.1 of uncultured Lachnospiraceae bacterium. GTDB lineage: Bacteria > Bacillota > Clostridia > Lachnospirales > Lachnospiraceae > XBB2008. The sequence continues at coordinate 7,565 of CAJOID010000076.1, forward strand.
GAGTATAAGTGATCAAATTCGTCTTTAAGCGGTGCATCCTTTTCAAAAAGGATCTGATCAACATTTTGCGGTATACTCAGTCCTTTTTTCAGAAATGTCCAGTAATACGGAACACCGCCAAATATCATATAGTACTGAAGAATCTGGTCTCTGTTCAGGTTTATCCCACAAGCATTTACATATCTTTCACATTCTGACAAAGTGAAAGTATCCAGTCCGATACGATCAGTCAGGCGATTATACAATCCGCCCTTATTATGAATCACATTATTTAACAACGCACTGATTATCAATACAATGTCTTTCCTTGCGGATGCCCATCCATTCCAGAAATGCTCCAACGCAACGATCAGGTCGCTGCTTTTTGTGTCCATCCATGATAATTCATCGATAAAGATTATCTTGCGCTCTTCATTGGATGCCCGGATCAGATCCTTCAGGTCTTCGAAAGCTTCAAGCCAGTTTTTGGCTTTTGATGAAAAATTTCCTCCGGCATCCTTGATGGAAGACTCAAAAGCGAAGATCTGCTCTTTTAAACCCCCGTCAGATAATCCCGCATGTTGAAAAGTGAAGCGGTATCCGAAGGCTTCCCGGATCAAAAATGTCTTTCCGATCCTGCGCCTGCCGTATACCGCTATAAATCGCGACTTGTCGTCTAAAGCTGCGTTTCTTAATATATCTAATTCTTTCTCACGCCCCAGGATCATGTTGTTCATCCTTTCTTAATCTCAAGAAATATTGTGGATTAAGAAAAATTTATCATGATTCTGGGGTATTTTCAATAGTATAATGTTATTCATCCTTTCTTAATCTCCGAAAATTGTAATGATTAAGAAGGCTTGGTGTCTTCGCAGGAATTTTTGCTCGAATCAGAGCATCTTCTTAGTTCTAGAATCTGTCGATCATATCGCGTATAGAATCTTTACGTCTTCTTCTGAAGAAGAGGAATGGTTTATTACACAAAAGACGGATGAACCCAATGATATTGAGCACACAGATTCCCTCTATGATCCATATGACTGTCTCAAATGTCCTGACGGCCTCATCATCAGTCACCGTTGGCTTTTTTATCCTCATAGAAGCTACCCGTGACGGGATCCTGCCATCCTTTCTTACCTGATGCGGATGTACCGTAATTATCTGTCCTGTCTGGATCCGCCTGAAATCCGTACATAGTTCCTCCTTATCACATGAATACCATCAATATGTATTCATTTTCCCCCTTACAGATACCTTATCTCAAACTCCGGCGCAAAGCCTTCCTCTACCTCCATCACGATATACGACGGGCGGCGTCCGTTCTGTCTGGGATATGTAAGTGAACCGGGATTGACCGCGATCACGGGGCCGGACAGATCCACAAGAGGTTTATGCGTATGGCCGAACATCACTATGTCCACATCTCTGGCTGCCGCCTCGGATTTGATGATACTGTGATCCATGGACACATAATAATTGTGGCCGTGAGTGATCCAAATCTTAAGCCCTTCGATTGTGATCGTCCTTTCACGGGGCAGCATGCTGAAGAAATCATTGTTGCCGGGGACCATCACGCACGCACACTCCGGACCTGTCAGTCTCTCTATCTGCTCTTCTTCGCCTTCCAGATCCCCGCAGTGTATCAGCATGTCAAAAGGGCCGTCATCCGCGAGTATATCCGCAAGCGGTTCATGATATCTGTGTGTATCGCTTATTATCAGTATGCGCATCGTACGAACTTATCCCAGTGCTTTCTTCAATTCATCTCTCATCGCCCTGAGTGCCTTGCCTCTGTGGCTTCTTGCATGCTTTTCCTCATCCGTGAGTTCGGCCGAATAGCATCCCACATCGGGCAGGTAGAATACGGGATCGTATCCGAAACCGTTTGCTCCCTTTTCTTCATACCCGATCATGCCCTCATAGGTACCGTGTGTCGTGATCTCACGTCCGTCGGGCAGTACAGCCGCTATGGCGCACACGAATCTGGCGGTACGTTCCTCATCGGGAACCCCCTCCAGCAGCCTGATGAAATGCATGTTCTTATCATGATAGGGCGTATCATGTCCTAAATATCTCGCCGAATAGATACCGGGCTCGCCTCCCAGATAGTCGATCTCCAGGCCCGAATCGTCAGCCATCACTATGTCGTCCGGAAGCTTTGCAGCTACGGCACGGGCCTTGATGAGCGCGTTTTCCTCAAAAGTGGTACCGTCCTCTTCTATATCAATATCCACACCGGCCTCGGCCATGGATACTATCTCAAGCCCGGTGTCACCGAGTATCTGATGAATCTCTTTGAGTTTGCCCTGATTGGCAGTTGCAAAAACTATCCTGTGCATGTCACTCCTCTTCATATGCGTTCAGGACAGCTGCCGCTATGCCTTCGGCTATCCTGGTCCTGTAATCGTCCCTGTTAAGCAATATATTCTCCTGAGTATTGGTATAATATCCGACCCTGATGGCAGCCGCAGGTACGGTCGCCCTGCGTATCACTTCATCCGTATCCCCCGCTTCCGCAAGTCCCACTGCCTTGCCGCCGATGGATGTCGTCACGTTCGCTTCGAGCAGATCGGCCAGTTCCACGGATCCGAATCCGGGGATGAAATACGTGCCGTTATATACGGTCTCGGTGCCGTATACTTTGGAGTCCTCGTCATAAGCGGTCTCAATGCGTATATACATATCCGGACGTACTTCCGACAGCAGCGACAGGCTGTCCTCATCCGAAGATACTCTCTCGTCCAGACTGGTCACGTATACCCGTATCCCCTGCTGTTCCAGAAGAGTGAGCAGCTTGGATGATATGTCCTGACAGATACGCGCGGGTGTAAGAGAGTCATGGTTTATAAGTTCATCGGGAGCGTAGCCGGCGGGATCGATCATCACTATACGGTCATAGACCTCGCGCGGACCGATCTTCTCTATATACAATACTCCGTTCTCAAATATCGTGTTGTACTCATCGAATCTGAGTATTATACGGTCGGTGTCATCTATGACTGCTCCGTAGGTGACCCCGTTCAGGTTTCCGGAGATGTATTCATCCTTATAAAATGCCTGATCGCCGCCCGCGATCGATACCCACAGCTGTCTGTCCATATAGTGGTTCTCGATCGTGATATCGGCACTGGAGATCCCGTCTGCGACAGGTACCCACAGATACTCCGACTCGGCAGATGCTCCGTTCAGGAAAAGAGCATTACCTTCCGTATTACTGTCGGGAGTTGCGTATGAGGCTGCTGCGCCCGTGGTTGACATAACTTCTCCTGTCTGGGCAGTGCCCTTTACTCCGTGACTGACTTCCTGTACCGCCTTATTGCCCAGTCCGGACATTATGGCAGGATGCATGATCTTCACATAAGCGCATGTACCGCCTGTCAGCAGTACGGCACTTATCAGGACCGCTGCCAGAGTCTTCCTGTATATATTGTAGATATTCCCTGCTGTTTCACTCATTTCGCGTTACGTCCCGGAGGTTTGGGACCCATATACTGATAGTAATATGTTTTGATCATACCGTTGTATATCTTGCGGTTCTTATCCGATTTACGCCCGATGTCGTATTCCGCCTTATCATATGCCGTTATGACATACATAGACCATGAATCCAGAGCCCTGTATCTCTCACCCAGCGTCCTGTACAGAGTTGACAGTTCTCCGTCCTTCATCAGCCTCTCTCCGTACGGCGGATTGGTTATGATGAATCCGTACTTCTTCGGATGGGACAGATCCTTCACGTCCCTGCGCTGGAAGTGTATCAGATGATCAACACCGGCCGCTCTGGCGTTTTCACGGCATATTGTGACGCATGCATCATCTATGTCATAACCCTGTATATCCGTATCGATATCCGCAGTGACCATATCGTTCGCTTCATCTCCTGCGTCATACCAGAGCTTACGCGGGAAGAGATGCCCCCACTTCTCGGCAGTGAACTCCCTGTTCATACCCGGAGCGATATGAGCTGCCATCATCGCAGCTTCTATGGGAAAGGTTCCGCTTCCGCAGAACGGATCGACCAGGATCCGGTCTCCTCTCCACGGCGTGAGCATGATCAGACCGGCAGCCAGGTTCTCCGCGATGGGCGCCTGGTTGTTGAGTTTCCTGTATCCCCTCTTATGGAGACTCTCTCCGCTCGAGTCGAGTCCGACCATCACCCTGTCCTTATACAGGAACACCCTCACCGGATAGTCGTCGCCGTCCTCCGCAAATACTTCACGTTTATAGGTCTTCTTCATCCTCTCGACCATGGCCTTTTTCATGACCGACTGGATGTCCCTGGGCGAAAAAAGAGCGGACTTGACGGTCGCGACCTTGGTCACCCAGAACCTCCCGTTCTCAGGGATATATTCCTCCCACGGAACAGACCCGGTTCCCGTAAAGAGTTCCTCATATGTGGTGGCATCAAACTCACCGGCCTTGAGCAGGACCCGCTCTGCCGTCCGGAGGAAAATGTTCGCACGGGGCAATGCTTCAGCACCGCCCGCAAAGCAGATGCGGCCGTCCTGAGATGATGTGATCTCATATCCGAGATCCTGTATTTCTCTCTTGAGGGGAGCCTCCATGCCGAAGTGGCAGACGGCTATATATTCGTACCTGTCCATTTGACGTAAAAGAGCTTTTTACCTGATATATGCTCTATGCTAAACGTTTAACTAATGCTATAATAATGCTTGGTCTATCATCACACAACGCATGTGTGATGTCAAGAAAACGTGTATGGAGGTATAGTATGAAATTCGGCCATTTCGATGACGCCGCCAAGGAATACGTCATCACTACTCCCAGGACTCCATTGCCCTGGATCAACTATCTGGGTACCAACGGATATTTCACTCTGATATCCAACACCATGGGTGGTTATTCTTTCTACAAAGATGCAAAGCTTCTGCGCATCACACGTTATCGTTACAATGACGTACCGACCGACTTCAACGGTAAGTATTTCTACATTAAGGACGGGGATACCGTATGGAATCCCGGCTGGCAGCCCACCAAGACCGAGCTCGACTCATATGAGTGCCGTCACGGTATCGGCTACAGCAGATGGAACTCCTCCAAGAACGGTGTGAAGGCTTCCGTCCTCTCATTCGTTCCCACGGATGATTCATGTGAGATCCATCAGGTCAAGCTGACCAACGACTCAGGTGCAGCCAAGTCCATAAAACTCTTCTCCTATGTAGAGTGGTGTCTGTGGAATGCGGATGACGATTCCAGGAACTTCCAGCGTAACTTCTCCACAGGTGAAGTTGAGATCGTCGGCAGCACCATATATCACAAGACAGAGTACAGAGAGCGTCGTAATCACTACGCCGTATTCTCCGTCAATACTCCCGTCGACGGTTTCGATACATCCAGAGATGCTTTTCTCGGAGCATACCGTGACAACTCGAATCCCGAAGTCGTATGCGAAAAGGGACAGTGCACGGGTTCCGTGGCACACGGATGGTCGCCCGTAGGTGTACATCAGATCAATGTAGACCTCGCTCCCGGTGAGACCAGATCATATGTATTCGTACTCGGCTATTGTGAGAATCCCGATAATGACAAATGGGAATCCAAGGGTGTCATCAAGAAGGATCCCGCTAATAAGCTTCTTGCCAAGTACCAGTCTGACGCTGATGTAGATGCAGCATTTGCCAAACTCAAAGAGTACTGGGACAACCTCCTGTCGATCTACACGGTGGAATCCTCCAACGAAAAGGTTAACCGTATGGTCAACATCTGGAACCAGTATCAGTGTATGGTAACCTTCAACATGAGCCGCTCCGCTTCATATTATGAATCCGGTATCGGCAGAGGCATGGGCTTCAGAGATTCCAACCAGGACCTCCTCGGTTTCGTACATCTGATCCCCGAGCGTGCACGCGAGAGGATCATCGATATCGCATCCACTCAGTTCCAGAACGGCAGCGCTTATCATCAGTATCAGCCTCTGACCAAGAGAGGAAACTCCGACATCGGGTCCGGCTTCAATGACGATCCGCTGTGGCTGATCGCAGGTGTGTCCGCTTACGTCAGAGAGACCGGCGACATCTCCATCCTCAAGGAGCAGGTTCCCTATGATAACGATATGAGCGTAGCCACATCACTGATGGAGCACCTCAAGAGATCATTTGATTTCACAGTAAATAACAAAGGACCTCACAATCTTCCTCTGATCGGACGTGCAGACTGGAATGACTGTCTGAACCTCAACTGCTTCTCCGAGCATCCCGGCGAAAGCTTCCAGTGCTTCGGTCCTTCCGAAGGTCCTGTAGCAGAATCCGTATTCATCGCAGGCATGTTCGTTAAGTACGGCGAAGAATACGCTCAGCTGTGCGAGCTTCTGGGCGATACAGCCGAGGCCGAGAGAGCTCGTAAGGAAGTACAGATCATGTACGATGCTGTCCTCAAGGACGGCTGGGACGGCGACTGGTTCGTCAGAGCATATGATGCATACAGCCACAAGATCGGAAGTAAGGAATGTGAAGAAGGTAAGATCTTCATCGAATCCAACGGTTTCTGCTCACTGGCAGGTATCGGGGTCAAGGAAGGCCTCGCACAGAAGGCTCTCGATTCCGTTAAGGAACACCTCGACTGCGAATACGGTGTAATGATCCTTCAGCCCGCATATACGGTATATCACCTCGAGCTTGGTGAGATTTCCTCCTATCCACCGGGATACAAGGAGAACGCAGGTATCTTCTGCCACAACAATCCCTGGGTATCCATCGCCGAGACAGTCATCGGACGCGGCGACAGGGCATTCGAGATATATAAGAAGACCTGTCCTGCATATACCGAGGAGATTTCCGAGATCCACAAGACCGAGCCTTACGTATACTGCCAGATGGTAGCCGGTAATGATGCTTACATCCCCGGCGAAGGCAAGAACAGCTGGCTTACCGGTACTGCAGCATGGACATTCTGCAATATCTCCCAGTACATCCTGGGGGTATATCCCACTCACAAGGGACTGCAGGTTGATCCCTGTGTACCTCACGGTTTCGGTGATTTCAAGGTTACACGTAAGTTCCGCGGTGTCACCTACAACATCACCGTCAAGAACCCCGATGATGTGGAAAAGGGTGTTAAGTCCATGACCGTGGACGGCCAGGCAGTCGACGGATGCATCATTCCTTTTGACGCATCCAAGAAGACTGTTGATGTAGTCGTAACAATGGGTTGATCATCCCGGGTAATACATTTAAAAGAAAGCCCTCCCGATAATCTTTATCGGGAGGGTTATTTACAGGTTTATGATAGATCTTAAATCCATCTGTCCCAGATGTCTTCTGGAAAAAGCATCCGCCGGTTTCGATCTGGCAGAGTATAAGGAACGCATCGATGAGGATGCGCGCACCCCGGATGATGAATACGCAAGACGTCTCAGCATATGCGGAGAGTGCGACCGCCTGAATGCGGGTTTATGCTCAGCCTGCGGCTGCTATGTGGAGCTGCGAGCTCTCACCGCCGCCAACCACTGTCCGTATGAGAAGTGGTGAAAGACTCGTTTCTTTACTTCTCTACCCTTGCGATAAGTGTTTCACCGTCCAGGTCGATCACAATCGTGTCGCCTTCATCCACTTCGCCGGATAGGATCTGTTTCGCGGACAGCGTCTCCACATACTTCTGTATGTATCTGCGCAAAGGTCTTGCTCCGTATACCGGGTCATAGGCCTGCTCTACGATGTAATCCCTGGCGGCATCGGTAAGTGCTACATGGAGTGATCTGTCCGAGAGCCTCTCATTGAGTTCGTTCATGATCAGATCCACAATGCCTGTGATATTCTCCTTAGTCAGCGGCTTAAACAGTATGGTCTCATCGAGACGGTTTAAGAACTCGGGCCTGAAATGCGCCTTCAGTTCTTCTTTGACCAGCTCGGTCGCTTTTTCATCTATCGTGCCGTCATCGCGGATGCCGTCCAGCAGGTACTGTGCACCTATGTTACTCGTCATGATCAGTATCGTGTTCTTGAAGTCCACGGTACGCCCCTGAGAGTCTGTGATACGTCCGTCATCGAGTACCTGAAGGAGCACATTGAATACGTCGGGATGTGCCTTCTCTATCTCATCAAAGAGGACTACGGAATACGGCTTTCTTCTGACTGCTTCGGTCAACTGGCCGCCCTCTTCATATCCCACATATCCGGGAGGCGCTCCGATCAGTCTGGATACCGAGAATTTCTCCATATACTCACTCATATCGATACGTACCATGTTGTTGGCATCATCAAAAAGTGCTGCTGCCAGGCTCTTCGCAAGTTCCGTCTTACCTACACCGGTAGGTCCGAGGAACAGGAAAGAACCGATGGGTTTGGTCGGGTCCTTGATCCCTGCTTTGGATCTCATGATGGCTTCCGATACGAGCGTTACTCCTTCATCCTGGCCTATGACTCTCTTATGCAGTTCTTCATCCAGATGCAGAGTCTTGGATCTCTCGCTCTCGGTCAGCTTGGCTACGGGTATACCGGTCCATCTTGATATTATCCGGGCTATCTCCTCTTCGGTCACTGCCTCATGTACCAGAGACATATCCCTGTTCTGGATATTGTTTTCTTCAATCTCGAGTTCTTTCTTCAGAGCTGGCAGTTCACCGTAGGTCAGCTTGGCGGCAGTCTCGTAGTCCCCGTCTCTCTGTGCTATCTGGATCTGCGAATTGATCGCATCGATCTGCTCACGCAGTGAGCTCAGTTTATCGACGGATGCCTTTTCGTTATCCCACTGTGCTTTCATCGAATTGAACTTGTCCTTAAGCTCGGCAAGTTCTTTCTGCAGGTCTTCCAGACGCTCACGGCTTAAGTTATCGTCTTCCTTCTTCAGCGCAGTCTCTTCTATCTCAAGCTGCATGATACGACGGTTCAGTTCATCCATCTCGGTAGGCATGGAATCGAGTTCCGTTTTGATCAGGGCACAGGCTTCATCCACCAGGTCGATGGCTTTATCGGGCAGGAATCTGTCGGAGATATATCTGTCCGAGAGCACAGCCGCGGATACAAGCGCATTATCCTGGATCTTCACTCCATGGTATACTTCATATCTGTCTTTTAACCCACGCAGGATCGATATCGTATCCTCCACCGTAGGCTCATCTACCATGACCGGCTGGAAACGTCTCTCGAGCGCGGAATCTTTCTCAATATACTGTCTGTATTCGTTGAGAGTCGTGGCA
>CAJOID010000077.1 GCA_905234595.1 uncultured Lachnospiraceae bacterium
TAGGTGTTGCGTCTATATTCAATTTTCAGCCACCGAAAGATGGCTTATTTGTGTTGCCATTTATGTATTCTCTATCCGCTACCCTTCTGTTTCAAACTTCTTGCCTGATCATCATCTGGCATATCCTGTACCTATTTCGCATTACGTCCTTCGGCTTTGCCGTATGTGACCCAATGTTTATATAGTGCCTTAGCGTCCTGACCGAATGCAGCCTGCAGATCCGGATATCTGTTCAACTTTTTCCCGATCATAGCGATTCCTGTATAGCTGTTCCAGCAGCTCGAATTTCCTGTCAAGAATTTCTTTTGCGCCCATCTGTCATCTATCTTCCCACCCATTTGTATGGTTCGCCGTCTTACCCATGATTCAGGCATCTCCAAAAAAATACTCCCGATGCATATATGTAATCTCATACTTTACATCGGGAGTTGATCAATACTTCTATACGATTCACACTGAAGCTGCTCTCAGGCGTTCTATCTCTTGTTTGAGACGTTCGTTCTCAGCCTCGAGAGCATCCCGTTCAGCCTGACCTTCGGCTTTTCCTTCAGCTCTTCCTTCGGCTTTACCCTCATTATAAGCTCTGATCTCCGGAAGATCCAATACTTCACCACCCATAACATCACCTACTTTCTCACGAGCGTTGTTGTACTTTTCCATGATCTTATATATGACCTTATGTGTCAGCCTTATGATAACACCATGCGATTTTGATGACAACCGGCCGGATTCCTGCTCAGCATCGAGGCGATTTATGATACCCTTATACAGATCTGCCAGTGCTGCGATCCGGTCAGCGTCAGCATCTATATCGTCAAGCTCCATCTTATAGTTGAAGATATAGAACGGAATCAGCATATACAGTTTCTTCTCAAAGATGCTGTCTATAGAGAAATCTCCGATCCTGATCACTTTGATATGATAAGACATGCTCTCTTCAGGAGTTTCTATGATTACCTCCAGAACATCGCTTTTAACTTTTGACGAATCTCCCAACAGCAATAATCCCCCGTGAGGTATCCTCACTTTAAGCGCATTAGCTACACCTGCAGAATCCGCTATCGCTATCTGAGCATCATACTCAAAGAATCTGACAAGAACTGTCCCATCATAGTCCTGGCTCTCACATTCCATATGGTAGCTCTTGGATATCCCATCCTGTGTGATCGTGAAATGCGCATCTGTGATCCTTTTCTGATCGGAATGGTCCTGATGCTCCCAGAAATGCTCATTCCGCATACGTCTGATCTGCGCGTGTTCATCATAAGATTCACCGAAAATGTAATTCACAAACGGTATCAGAATGTCATCACACTCGGTCTCCATAGTCCTGAACGCATCATCATATGCGAAAGCAGAATACAACGGATTGTTTGGTCTTCCTTCTTTGGTCATAAGCAAATCCTCCTAAACGAATGAAACAATACAACAAACTACACCTATTCCATCCGTTCACAGGAGAAAAAAGAGTACTTCCACGAAAACAATAAGATAAACAGCCAACGTCAAAATATACAATCAAAAATCAGGGGAATACCGGATGAATGATCCGATGAAGAGCCATACGCTCTGTACTGTGCCCGAATGAAATTGTATACAAAGGCTATCATATCTCATTCCCGATGTAAAGTATGAAATTATCAAAGTCCCATGACTGCATCGTACCTACAGCCTATCATGTTCATACAGGTAATCGCACGTATGATCTCACCAACAATCCCCGAAGGAATTATTAAGAATTAATCAAATCAGGGTCTTCGACCATAATAAAACAACCACCTGAGTCTGAAAGCTCCGGTGGTCGTTTTTAAGGTTTTACTAAATGATCAATTGATCGTGTTACATACTCGTATAGCCACCGTCAACAGGAATGACCGCACCTGTCACGTAGGTAGTCATCGGAGACGAAAGGAAGATAGCCGTTGTGTCGAGCTCACCTTCGTTACCGTATCTCTCCATGGGGATCATGGTCTTCGCATTAGCCTGGAAGAATTCGCTGTCCAGGGTTTCCTTGGTCAGAGGTGAATAGAAGTATCCCGGGCATATACAGTTTACAGTGATGCCCTTCACACCCCACTCTGCTGCAAGCGCTCTGGTGAGGTTCACGAGGCCGCCCTTGGCTGCATGATAGGGAGATGCGGGAGCAACTTTATTTCCAACCAGACCGTACATCGACGCGATGTTGATGATACGTCCGTAGCCGGCGGGTATCATAGCCTTCTTCGCTACGGCTCTGCACATCTTGAAGCTGCCGAAGAGATCGATACTGAATTCGTTGTCGAACTGCTCGTCGGTGATATCCTCGGCCGGAGCTACCGCACCGGTACCTGCATTGTTGATCAGTATATCGATACGGCCGTACTTCTCCATAACCTGATCTATAGCCGAGTTAACATTATCGGTATCGGTGATGTCACATCTGATGCCTACAGCTTCCACACCGTATGTTTCATGAAGCTCGGCGGCGACCTCATCTATCAGATTCTGGCGGCGTGCCATACATACGACTGTTGCACCCTGATTAGCCAGAGCCTTAGCCATCTGCACTCCCAGTCCTGTCGAAGCGCCCGTTACGATCGCCACGTTTCCTGTCAGATCAAAGTAATTCTTTGCCATGTTTTCATCCTCCTGCATATGTGTATTTATTATTGCATCTTATCCTTCACGATAGCTATGCCTTTATTAAGCTGATCATCTATTCCCTTGTCATAGTATTTTTCAGCATCAAATTCAATCTCGACATCAGGTTCTATTCCCGTGCCCTGTATGTTATCACCATAGGGCAGGTAATAAGCACCCACGGTGAGCTCCACGGCCGAACCGTCAGACAGCTGATAAGTATCCTGTACGATACCCTTGCCATAAGTAGTGGTCCCGACCAGTATACCGACTCCGTAATCCCTGATGGCTCCGCTCAGGATCTCGGCGGCACTCGCGGAGTATCCGTTGACCAGTACCACGAGCGGAATGTCTATCGGATCATGGCCTTCGCACATATAATTGGTACGGTTGCCGTCGCTGGTCTCCTCTGAGAAAAGGACGCCCTCCGGGAGAAATCTGTCAGCCACTCCCATAACTGCCGTGACCAGTCCGCCCGGATTGTCACGCAGATCAAGGATCAGTCCCTTTGCACCCTGCGCCTGCAGGTCAGAATAAGCTTCGTCGAACTGTTCTATCGTTACGTAATCAAAACGTACGATGCGGATATATCCGACCTTGTCGTCAAGCATTTCATGCGCTACTGTCTTGGATTCAATGGCGCCTCTGGTCACGTCTATGTCCAGATAGTCATCTTCTCCCTCCCTGAAGATCTTGAGAGTGACCGCGGTACCTTCTTCGCCCTTGATATAGCCGACCACCTCATCCAATGACATGCCGTATGTGGACAGACCGTCCACCTCTACAACAATGTCACCGGCACGCAGGTCAGCCTTCTGTGCAGGTGTGTCGTCCATGATACCGCTTAACATCGGGTATCCGTTCTCAGCCAGGGAGACATATGCACCTATCCCGTAATATACGCCCTGGTTATCGGCGATCTCGGCCTCGAGCTCTTCTTTTGAGAAATACTGCGCATATCTGTCATCAAGAGATCCGACCAGTCCGTCGAAAAGACCGTCTCTCATATCATCGACACTCAGGTTACGCTCTTCGTAATCATAGAAATGCGTATCGATCACGTCTTCGATAGCTTTGATCTTGCTCATGGTCGACACGTCCAGAGTCTTACCGAGCACGTCGGTATATGATCTCACTGCGAGGTATCCCACAACCCCCGCGACTATGGCGACGGCAAATCCTATGCATAAGCCCAGGATCAAACCTCCCCGGAACGAAGGATTCTTCCCGGGTTTCTGAACATCACTCTGAACGGGCGGTATTATGTTCTGCTCCGGAGGAGCTGCGAAATTTTCATTAACTGGTTCCATTATTTCAGATACCCCCACGGGCTCACGTAACTTCCGTTCTGTCTGACTGAGAAATGCAGGTGATTACCGGTCGAACGTCCGGTCGATCCGACCGCCGCGATCGTCTGACCTTTGCTGACAGACTGTCCTTTGGACACATACAGGGCAGAGGCATGCATATATATGGTATATAAGCCGCTGCCGTGACTGATCATCACATAATTGCCCATACTGGATGAATAATCGGCTGCGACCACATCGCCGTCATAGGCAGCAAGGATGGAAGATCCGTAAGGTGCCGCCAGATCTATACCGTTATGGAATTTCTCCACTCCGAGGATCGGATGTATACGGTTGCCGTAATCATCGGAGATACGGGTATAAGCCGGACACGGCCAGGCGAACATTCCGCCGTTATACTGCCTGCGGTTAGCCTCTTCGAGTGCGGCTATCTCTTCTGCGATAGCCTTCTCCAGAGCCTTGATCTCGGCATTCATCTCATTGATGTATGCTTCATACTCCTTGATCTGAGCCTCTTTGTCACTGATCTCGGCGGATACGGAGTTGACCTCCTGTTCCTTGGCCTCCATCAGTTCGTTGACGTTGGCCTGTTCCGTCTCAACCGCCGCCTTGGCGGCATCGAGTACTTCCTTCTCCGCTTCGAACTCTTCCTTGCAGGCGTTGACGTACTCGGTAGTCTCTATATATTCGTTGAGCTTGCGTCTGTCATAAGCTGACAGCATCTCGATATAATCCGCCTTGCTGATCATGTCGGAGAAGTTACCGGCGCCAAAAAGCATATCAAGATACATATTGTCTCCCGACTCATACATAAACTTGATACGCTTCTTCATGGATTCGTACTGGTCCTGTTGAACGCGCTCGGCTTCCTCCAGATCCAGACGGGCCTGCTCTATCTCAGCTTCTTTATTTTCGATAAGACGATTATACTCGTCTATCTTGAGCGTGATGTCGGTGAGCTGTGCATCCAGCTGGGTGATATATGCATTTAAGTCACTCTTGGTGCTTTCCAGTTCATCCTTGACACGCTGTATATCCGTCAGTCCGCTTTTTAAGTCCTTGACCTGCTCTTTGGCTCCGGCCAGCTCACTCTGCTTGGCCTGAATGCTCTCATTGGTATACGTAGTAGCGCATACGTCACCACCCATGCCTGCAAGCATGGCCGTGATCACGATAACTCCTATGCCACATCGCGCTCTACGTCCGGTCAACATGACTACACTCTCAGATGCTTACGAACAGTGATGATACTTCCCAGGAAACCTATGCCCAGACCAATAGCCAGGCTGATCGGTACGAGAACGTGGAATATCTCCTGTATGGTAAGGAATGTGAGAAGCTGCGACAGGACTGAGAATCTCTCTTTGATGAATCCTATCACCACATCATAGAGGAAATAGATCAGGGCCAGCGGAACTATCGTTCCGATCACACCGATCAGCATACCCTCTACCACGAATGGCGATCTGACGAAGAAATCGGTGGCACCGATATACTTCATGATCTCGATCTCTTCCTTCCTGACGGAGATACCGATGGTGATCGTATTACTGATCAGGAAAATGGATACCGCAAGCAATATCGCGATGATACCTACGGATATATATGCTACCAGCTTGTTGATACCCGTAAGGGTAGTCGCGGTCATCTCGGATTGATTAACTCGGCGGATACCGTTTAATGAGTTCAGCATATCGACCAGCTCCTGCTGCCTGGACACATCCTTCAGATATATCTCGTAATGTGCCGAATCGGCAAGCGGGTTCTCGGTGAAGCCGTCAGCGTACTCGCCGAGGTACTCCTCTTTGAAGCTGTCCCATGCTTCCTCTGCACTGATGAACTCCACGTGATCGACGATTTCGGTCTGGTTATTGATCAGATCGCCTATGCTCTGGATCGAAGCATCATCCAGCCCTTCATCGAAGAACACGGTGACACTGACACCGTTCTCTGCGTTCTTGATGATATTCTCAAAATTGGCCAGAACCGAATACATGATGCCGAAGAGAAACAGGCAGGCACCTATAGTAGCCAGAGAAGCCAATGTAAACAGTTTGTTCCTGAAAATATTCTTAAAGCCCTGTTGGAGGGTATAGAAAAATGAATTAATCTTCATCTATGTATCCTCCCTTCTCCTCGTCGCTCACTATGACACCTTTCTCAAGAGTGATGACTCTCTTCTGCATTGAATTGACTATATCGGCATTGTGCGTAACAACCAGCACCGTGGTTCCCTGCTCGTTGATGTTCTCAAGGAGCTTCATGATATCCCAGGTGATCTTCGGATCCAGATTACCGGTAGGCTCGTCGCACAGAAGTATTGACGGCTTGTTGACCAGAGCTCTGGCTATGGCTACACGCTGCTGCTCACCACCCGACAGATGCTTGGGTTTGGCCTTATACTTGCCGGCCAGTCCCACTCTTGCCAGAACCGCAGGGACATTTCTGCGTATCTCTTTGTTCGATCTCTGAATGATACGCTGTGCAAAAGCTACATTCTCATATACATTTCTGTCATTCAGTAAGCGGAAGTTCTGGAAGACGATACCGATATTACGGCGGAACTTCGGTATCTTGTGATGACGGATATGATTCAGATCATATCCCATGACATTGATGGTTCCCTCGGTAGGGGTCAGCTCTCTGAGGAGCAGCTTGATCATCGTGGATTTACCGGATCCGCTCTCTCCTACTATGAATACGAACTCTCCCGGCCTAACCTTCAGATTGACTCCGTGTAAGGCATGCTGGGCACTGTTCGCTCCCGTAGAGCTGTCCTTGTATATTTTGGTGACGTTGTTCAGCTCGATGATGTAAGGGGATGGTTTGGTGGTTTTTTTCTTTTTCATCAGAATTCAAATCTCTCCATATAATTCATATACTTAACAACCATAAGTGCGATCTTGAATGTGATGGCATCCTCGAACACTCTGATATCCAGTTTGGTAGACTTCTGAAGTTTATCCAGGCGGTATACGAGAGTATTGCGGTGGATGAACAGCTGTCTGGAAGTCTCAGACACGTTCAGGCTGTTCTCAAAGAACTTGTTAATGGTAGTAATGGTCTCCTCGTCAAGCTCATCGGGACTGTGTCCGTCGAATATCTCTTTGATGAACATCTTGCAAAGCGGTATGGGCAGCTGATAGATCAGACGTCCTATACCCAGTTCAGAATACGCTATGATATCCCTGTCGTCAAAGAATATCTTGCCTACATCCATGGCCATCTTGGCTTCCTTGTATGAACGGCTCACTTCCTTGATCTCATTGATCGTGGTGCCGTATGCCACACGAACGTTATTCTGGCCTTCTTTCCTGAGGTAAGACACGATGCCTTTGGTGACCTTATCGAGTTCCTTGTCGACATCACCCTCGGACATATCCTTAACGATGATCACGTTATTCTCATCGACCGCAGTCACGAAATCCAGATTGTTGCTGCCCATGTAGAGACGGAGAAGTTCAAGAGTGTTGCTGTCCTTGTCGGCCATGGTCTCGACTATGATGGCTACACGCTTCGCATCCGTCTGGATGTGCAGCTTCTTGGATCTGCTGTATATATCAACCAGCAGGAGATTATCCAGAAGGAGGTTCTTGATGAAGTTGTCCTTATCGAAACGCTCCTTATATGCAACCAGCAGTCCCTGTATCTGGAATGCGGCCATCCTGCCTGCCAGATACACATCCTCACCCGAACCGGCAGCGATCAGTATGTATTCCAGCTGCTGGTCGTCAAATATCT
>CAJOID010000078.1:0-6774 GCA_905234595.1 uncultured Lachnospiraceae bacterium
TCAGGGCTTTACCAGACTGCCGAAGGCACTTCTCTGGTACGTGCTCCAGTTCCTCAAACCGCTGTGCAGCCTGATCTGCGGCTTCAGTATAAATGAAGCGGCACCTCTTTTTGTGGCTGCCCATATGAGGTTACCGATATTCTTCGTACACGGTGAGGCCGACTCGGTAGTACCTCTGTGGATGGGACGCAAACTTTACCGTGCCACCACGCGCGCACCCTACCGCGATATGCTGACGGTACCCGATGCCGAGCACACGCATGCTTATGTAGTTGATAAAAAGGGATATGAAGAAGGCCTCCTCGAGCTCATGAAGCAATGCGGAATGAGGTGACGGGAACCCGATTTTGTAGTAAACTGTTAATGTTTGGGGTTTCGCCCCGGCAATTAAACCGATATGAGCAGGAGAAGATCCAATGTACCGCAAAGTAGACACTAACCTCGACTTCACCTTACGCGAGAAGGAAGTTGAGAAATTCTGGAAAGACAACGACATCTTCAATAAATCACTGAAGATCCGCGAGGGAGCTCCCGTATACACATTCTATGACGGTCCTCCCACCGCCAACGGCAAGCCCCATATAGGACATGTGCTCACACGTGTCATCAAGGATATGATCCCCAGATACCGTACCATGAAGGGCTACTATGTGCCCCGTAAGGCCGGCTGGGACACTCACGGACTGCCTGTGGAGCTTGAAGTTGAGAAGAAACTCGGCCTGGACGGCAAGGAGCAGATTGAGGAATACGGTCTGGATCCTTTCATCAGACAGTGTAAGGAGTCTGTGTGGAACTATAAGGGCATGTGGGAGGATTTCTCGGGAACCGTAGGTTTCTGGGCTGATATGGATGACCCCTATGTCACTTATCATGATGACTTCATTGAGTCCGAATGGTGGGCTCTGAAGGAGATATGGAACAAGGGCCTGCTCTATAAGGGCTTCAAGATCGTTCCTTATTGCCCGCGCTGCGGAACCCCGCTCTCATCCCATGAGGTTGCTCAGGGTTATAAGACTCTGAAGGAGCGTACTGCGATCGCCCGTTTCAAGGCCAAAGATGATGACGCCTATTTCCTGGTATGGACCACCACACCCTGGACGCTGGCTTCCAATATCGCTCTGTGCGTGAATCCCGATGACACGTACGTACGCGTAAAAGCCTGCGACGGTAATACATACATCCTCGCGGAGGCTCTGGCCGATACTGTACTCGGAGGCCTCGAGCATGAAGAGGGGACTCCCGTATATGAGGTCATTGAGAAATATAAGGGCAGCGACCTCGAGTATAAAGAGTATGAGCCGCTCTATCAGTGTGCTGCGGATTCTGTTGAGAAGCAGCATAAAAAAGCTTTCTTCGTATACTGCGATGACTATGTAACCATGTCAGACGGTACCGGTATCGTTCATATAGCTCCGGCTTTCGGTGAAGACGATGCCAGAGTAGGACGTAAATATGACGCACCTTTCGTTCAGATGGTGGACGAGCACGGTGTGATGAAGGATGAGACACCTTTTGCAGGCATGCGCTGCAAGCCCACCGAAGCTGAGATGAAGGCCGGTGCGGTCAGCTGCGATCCCGAGGTTCTCAAGGAACTCGATGCCCGCGGACTTCTGTTCTCGGCACCGAAGGTTGAACATGAATATCCTCATTGCTGGAGATGCGACACTCCCCTGCTCTATTTCGCCAGAGAGTCATGGTTCATCAAGATGACCGCGGTCAGAGACGACCTCGTGGCCAACAACAAGACCGTCAACTGGATCCCTCCGTCGATAGGCGAAGGCAGATTCGGCAACTGGCTTGAGAATATCCAGGACTGGGGTGTATCGCGTAACCGTTACTGGGGAACTCCTTTGAATATCTGGGAGTGCCCTGACTGCGGCAAGCAGCTCTGTATCGGATCACGCGCAGAACTCGCAAGCTTGAGCGGACGTGATGATGCAAAAGAAGTTGAACTCCATCGTCCGTATATCGATGAAGTTACCATTAAGTGTCCCGAGTGCTCAGGCACCATGAAGAGAGTACCCGAGGTTATCGACTGCTGGTTTGATTCTGGTGCGATGCCTTTTGCGCAGCATCATTATCCTTTTGAAAACAAGGATCTCTTCGAGCAGCAGTTCCCCGCTCAGTTCATATCCGAAGCCGTAGACCAGACACGCGGATGGTTCTATTCGCTGATGGCTGAGTCCACGCTCCTTTTCAACAAATCGCCCTATGAGAATGTCATCGTACTCGGTCTCGTACTCGATGAGAACGGCGAGAAGATGAGTAAGTCAAAGGGCAATGCCGTAGATCCTTTTGAAGCACTGGCTACATACGGTGCCGATGCCGTCAGATGGTATTTCTACATCAACTCAGCACCCTGGCTGCCGAACAGGTTCGACGGCAAGGCCGTGAAGGAGAAAGAGCGCAAGTTCCTAGGCACATTGTGGAATACTTATTATTTCTATGTGCTGTATGCGGAGATCGATCAGTTCGATCCGACCAAATACAAGCTTGACCGCGATTCACTCACCGTCATGGATAAGTGGATGCTGTCGAAACTCAATACAGCCATCAGGACCGTGGACGATCATCTCGATCATTACCGTATACCCGAGGCAGCGCGTGTGCTTGATGAACTGGTTGATGAGACGAGTAACTGGTACGTGCGCAGATCCCGTGAGAGGTTCTGGGCAGGCGGCATGGAGCAGGACAAGATCAATGCATACATGACGCTCTACACCGTGCTGGTTGAGACTGCCAAGGCAGCCGCTCCTCTCGTACCGTTCATCACCGAGAACATATATCAGAATCTCGTGCGCAGCGTAGATCATTCGGCTCCCGAATCCATACATCTGTGCGACTATCCGACAGCCGATGAGAGCTTCATGGACAGCGAGCTCGAGGCAGTCATGGATGAGATACTCCATATCAAGGCCATGGGCAGCGCCGCACGTAATGAGGCATCCATCAAGAACAGACAGCCTCTGTCCGTAATGTATGTGAAGGCCGAGAGAGTGCTCGATGAGAACTACAAGCGCATCATCGAGGAAGAACTGAATGTCAAGGATGTGATCTTCAAGGATGATCTGTCCGATATGGCCGGATACAGTTTCAAGCCTCAGTTAAAGACCGTAGGTCCCAAGTATGGCAAGCAGCTGAACGGTATCCGCGAGTACCTGACCAATGTCGACGGGACCGCAGCCATGGCACAGCTTAAGAGCGAGGGTGCGCTTAAGTTCAGCGTAGACGGTGCAGATATCGAACTGGCTGAGGAAGACCTGCTGATAGAGGTGACCGCCAGGGCCGGACTGGTCACGGAAGCCGATAACTACGTGACGGTAGTACTTGATACCAACCTCACGGATGCTCTGATCGAAGAGGGCTTCGTAGCGGAAGTGATCTCCAAGATTCAGACCATGCGTCGTGACAGCGGACTCGAGGTCATGGATCACATCCGTGTATCGATATGCGGCAACGCACATATCTATGAGATAGTTGATAAGAACAGCGCAGCCATCTCCACCAAGGTTCTCGCCGAGTCTATCACCGCTGATGAATCCTTAAGCATCAGCAAAGAGTGGAACATCAATGGTGAAAAGGCTACGATAGGTATACAGAAGGTATAAAAAACACTTCCAGGAGGATAATCTATGCCAACTAAGAAAAGTGAAACCACAGCAACCAAGAGTGCATCACGCAAGCCTGCAACTGCTACTCCCAGATTCGACAAGGAGATGTTCAAGCAGAGCGTGATCTACAACGTGAAGACCCTTTTCCGTAAGTCTCTGGATGAAGCTTCACCCCAGCAACTGTATGCATCTGTTGCCTACGCCCTGAAGGATGCGATCATAGATCACTGGATGACCACCCAGAAGGAGTACGAGGAGCAGGATCCCAAGACCGTATACTATCTGTCGATGGAGTTCCTGATGGGACGTACGATGGGTAACAGTATCATCAACTTAAAGGCCGATGAGAAAGTAAGAGCGGCGCTGGATGAACTCGGACTTGACCTGGATCTGATAGAGGATCAGGAGCCCGATCCCGCACTCGGTAACGGCGGTCTGGGACGACTCGCAGCATGCTTCCTGGATTCCCTCGCAACTCTCGGATATTCCGCATACGGATGCGGTATCAGATATCACTACGGTATGTTCAAGCAGGAGATCAGGGACGGATATCAGGTAGAGGTTCCGGATCACTGGCTTGAGAACGGCAATCCTTTTGAACTCAGACGTCCCGAATATGCCAAGACCGTAAAGTTCGGCGGATATGTTGCAGTGGATGTCGATGAGAACGGCAGAAACAATTTCCATCAGGAAGGATACCAGTCGGTAACGGCCATTCCCTATGATATGCCTGTAGTAGGATACGGCAACGGTATCGTAAACACCCTCCGTATCTGGGATGCAGAGCCGGTTGAGTGCTTCTCGCTTGATTCTTTTGACAAGGGAGATTATCAGAAGGCTGTAGAGCAGCAGAACCTGGCACGTAACATCACCGAGGTTCTCTATCCCAACGATAATCACTATGCAGGTAAGGAACTGAGACTTAAGCAGCAGTACTTCTTCATCTCGGCATCTGTTCAGGAAGCCGTAGAGAAGTATATGCGTAAGCATAAGGATGTACGCAAGTTCTATGAGAAGGTTACATTCCAGCTCAACGATACCCACCCGACCGTGGCTGTAGCCGAGCTGATGCGTATCCTCATGGATGAGTATTATCTCACATGGGATGAGGCATGGGATGTTACTACCAAGACCTGTGCTTATACCAACCACACCATCATGGCTGAGGCTCTTGAGAAATGGCCTATCGAGCTTTTCTCCAGACTTTTGCCCCGTATATATCAGATCATCGAAGAGATCAACCGCAGATTTGTATTAAAGATCGAGACCGAATATCCCGGCAACCAGGAGAAGATCGCGAAGATGGCTATCATCTACGACGGTCAGGTCAAGATGGCTCACCTCGCTATCGCAGCAAGTTATTCCGTAAACGGTGTGGCACGTCTCCATACCGAGATCCTGAAGAAGGAGACTCTGAAAGACTTCTATGAGATGATGCCCGAGAAGTTCAACAACAAGACCAACGGTATCACTCAGCGCAGATTCATGCTCCACGCCAATCCGCTGCTGGCTAAGTGGGTTACCGATCACATCGGTGATGAGTGGATCACTGATCTGCCTGCCATGGAGAAACTCGCCATCTATGCTGATGATAAGAAGGCTCAGCACGAGTTCATGAACATCAAGTATCAGAACAAGGTTCGTCTGGCCAAGTATATCCTCGAGCACAACGGCATCGAGGTAGATCCTAGATCCATATTCGACGTACAGGTTAAGCGTCTCCACGAATACAAGAGACAGCTGATGAACATCCTGCATGTAATGCATCTGTACAATGAGCTGAAAGAGCATCCCGATATGGACTTCTATCCGAGGACATTCATCTTCGGTGCCAAGGCAGCTGCTGGTTATGCAAATGCCAAGCTTACCATCAAGCTGATCAACTCGGTAGCGGAGGTAGTTAACAATGATCCTTCCATCGGCGGCAAGCTGAAGGTCGTATTCATTGAGAACTATCGAGTATCCAACGCAGAGTGGATATTCGCGGCAGCAGATATCTCCGAGCAGATATCTACCGCTTCCAAGGAAGCATCCGGTACCAGTAACATGAAGTTCATGTTAAACGGTGCGATCACACTGGGTACCATGGACGGTGCGAATGTTGAGATAGTAGAAGAAGTAGGCGAGGAGAATGCCGTTATATTCGGTCTGAGCTCCGATGAAGTCATCCATTATGAGAACTTCGGCGGATATGATCCTAACGAGATATTCAATAACGATCCCGATGTGCGCAGAGTACTGATGCAGCTGATCAATGGTACATTCGAGCCGGATAACCCGGATCTATTCAGACCGCTGTATAACTCACTGCTGAACACTTTAAGCACATCCAAGGCAGATACTTACTTCATCCTCAAGGACTTCAGACCCTATGCCGATGCACATAAGCGTATCGAGAAGATGTACCGCGACGAAGCAGGCTGGGCTCGCAGCGCCATCCTCAACATGGCTCACTGCGGCAAGTTCTCCTCCGACCGTACGATCCAGGAATACGTCGATGACATCTGGCACCTGGATAAGGTGAAGCTGTAAATCGTAATCCGAATATCATGATCCTGCAAGTCGTGATCCGCAAGTTGTGATCCTGCAAGTCGTGATTCTGCGAAGGCTGCACCTTGCATCGACTTTGATACGGTCCAATATCAGGAGGTTGGCGCCGCTCCGGCGCCGGCCTCATTTCTTTCAACCATCTCGTCCCACTCATCTATTTGCTTAGTTTACGGGCCAAGAAGTCCACACTTCCAAATCCCCGTAACGCCCAATGCCCCCTCGGCCCGCTGCTCGTACAATTTACGGGTCAAGCAACCCGCATATCTAAACTACCCGTAACCGATACACCAAACCCGATCAGGCTGCCGTACAATTTACGGGTCAAGCAACCTGCGTCCGAAGTATACCCGTAGCCGCCGCCTTCTCCGCGGGCCGGTGTAACCCAAATCTACGGGTAAACCGAGAATATATCTGACCAAACCCGTAAAACCCAATGTTCTATCGCTCGGTCATTCGCGAAATTTACGGGTCAGGCAGGCCGCATATCTAAACTACCCGTAACCGATACACCAAACCCGATCAGGCTGCCGTACAATTTACGTGCCAAGCAAGCCGCGCCCTACGTTTACCCGTAGCCACCGCGGTCTCCGCGGGCCGTCGTAACCCAAATCTA
>CAJOID010000078.1:6858-14433 GCA_905234595.1 uncultured Lachnospiraceae bacterium
GACGTAAGTTAACCCGTAGCCGAGGCCGACTCCGCGGGCCGGTGTAACCCAAATCTACGGGTAATTCTGGAACATCTTCTACAAAACCCGTAACATCCAATGCCCCCTCGCCTATTTGGTCGTACAATTTACGGGTCAGGCAACTCGCGACGTAAGTTAACCCGTAGCCGAGGCCGACTCCGCGTGCGAGCCATGCAGAAAACTACGGGTGATCCGGGAAGATATCATAATTAACCCGTAAAACCCCATGCATTCCCACCCCGGCTGTACGGAAATTTACGGGTCAGGCAACCCGCGACGTAAGTTAACCCGTAGCCGAGGCCGACTCCGCGAGCCGGTGTAACCCAAATCTACGGGTAATCCAAGAAGCCATCGCATCTAACCCGTAATAAATGAATCAAAATTGATTACCAAGAAATACAATTCCGGTGTCGAGTACACATAGTAATCCATACCTGCTTGATCACAGACTATCTGTCCGCGTATGTCTGTCAACCCTGCAAAGCACCGCAAAGCGGCTTCGGGGTTGACAGGCATACGCGGGCAGATAAAACAGCAGCCAAGCAGGTATGGATTATTATGCATTGACATGCCATGCTTAACCCTTTATGATGTTCATACGCTGATTTGCGTTTTGGAATCAGTTCTGTAATTCATACATTCTTTTTCTGCTACTATGACGATCATTTCTTTCGTCATTCCGCCATGTTTCAGCAGACAATTTATGTGCATTGGTTTTATGCCAATGTTGGATTTTTATACCTGCAAATACGGTATTAGGTTCGAGTATAGCAGCAATTATATTTTATTGCTTTATTAAAAGGAGGATACATATGGAAGAGTGCATTAATCTGCTAAACGAACAACTAGCTTTAATCGACAAGCTTCTCAAAGAAGTTGACTTGAGACTTGAAAGGGACAGAAAAGTCCCGGACAGCTCTGAGACTGTCAAAACAACGGTCAACACATCTATCAGTAACGGATGTCCCCAATACTATCTTCGAACCGGTTCTTCACCAAAGGTTTATGCGGGCAAAGCTGATATGCCGCGAGTGAAAAGGATCGTTCAGCACTACTATGATATTGCGGTTCGTGAAGCCATGCTCAAAACACGGGAACTATTGGTTACGTTTATCTCGAAATACGATCCTGATGTCGTCAGACATGTATATGAGAATATGAGCGAAGCCAGAAAACGACTGGTGAAGTCGCTGTTACCAACCGATACCGAGTTTATTGAATCCTGGTTACAGGACAACCCCGGTGTCGGTAATCCTTACCATGAAGAAAGAGTCTATCAAACTGATTCGGGTGAGATGGTCCGGTCAAAGTCAGAGAAGATAATAGCAGACCTGCTTCACAGAAATCAGATTCCATATCAGTATGAGCCAAAGCTCGAATTTCGTCGAGGGCAATTTGTGTTTCCGGATTTTGCTGTGCTTAATGTCAGAAAAAGGAAGACCATATACTGGGAACATCTGGGAATGATCTCAGATGGAGATTATGCCAGTAAGGCTTTGCACAAGATTATGGAATATGAAAGTAATGGATATTATCTGGGTGAAGATCTGATAATAACAATGGAATCGGATATCACCCCGCTGAATATGAAAATGATCGAGAAGAAAATCGGCAAGTATATCCTTTGAAGATGTTGTAATCGTTGGAGGGGCTGGAGTGCGAGTTACGGGTAGATGGCAAGTAAAGCAGCTATTATCCGTAAATCTCGGTTAAGCAGGGCCGCGGAGAAGGCGCTGGCTACGGGTAAACTTGCGTCGCGGGTTGCTAAACCCGTAAATCGATCGACAATCTGATAGGGGTTGTAGTGCGAATTACGGGTAGATGGCAAGTAAAGTAGCTATTGCCCGTAAATCCCGGTTAAGCAGGGCCGCGGAGAAGGCGCTGGCTACGGGTAAACTTCGTGCGCGGGTTGCTAAACCCGTAAATCGATCAACAATCTGATAGGGGTTGGAGTGCGAGTTACGGGTAGATGGCAAGTAAAGCAGCTATTGCCCGTAAATCAATCAACAATCTGATCGGATTTGAGTTTGTTGTTACGGGTTAGCTGAGAGAAGTTTATTGATTACCCGTAAATCCCGGTCAGGCAAGCCGCGACGGAAGTTAATCCGCAGCCGTCGCCATCACCGCGGGCCGGCGTGTCTTCAGCTGCCGAAGACGATGCGTCCGCGGCAGATTGTCTTGCGGACACGGCCGCGCAGAGTGGTGCCGATGAAGGGGGAGTTACTTGATTTGGAAGCGAAGGTATCGGTCACCATCCATTCATCATCCGGATCAAATATGACCAGGTCAGCTGGTCCGCCTTCATATATACGACCGGCATCGAGCCCATATAGTTTTGCGGGGTTTACTGTCATGGCCCGCAGAAGGTCGGACAGAGACATATAGCCGTTTTCGGCCGAAACGGGACCGCTGCCGGATGGATATGTGTTCCGCATCACAGATGCATTGTCAGATTGACGGTCAGCCGGCTCTTCGGCTTCCGGCCTGATCCCGTATACCAGACAGGTGATGCCGAGTGCGAGTGAAGTCTCGAGTCCGATTATTCCACTGGGAGCCTCGGTGATCGGTCTGCTCTTTTCTTCGGTTGAGTGAGGTGCGTGGTCAGTTGATATGAGTTCGATCGTACCGTCGCGCAGCCCTTCGATTATGGCCAGGCGGTCTGCTTCGGTTCTGAGTGGCGGATTCATCTTCGCCATAGTGCCGTGTTTTATGATCGATTCCTCAGTGAGAGAGAAATGATGGGGGGTTGCTTCGGCATGGATATGCGGGTTGCTCTTGCGGGCCTGTCTGACGAGTTCAACTCCCTCCGCCGACGAGATATGCTGAATGACAATATCCGGCCCGTCGGATCCGGTTTCCTTAAGCACAGACTCTGCAATCTCTATATCCCTTCTGATCATGGATATCTCGGCATCGCGGGGAGAGCCGCCCACGCCATAGTATTCGGAGGCAGCGCCTGCATTTATTCCGTTGTTCCTGATATATGAGGGATCCTCTTCATGGAAACTGAGAGGCATGTGAAGGCTGCCGGCGGTTATCATGGCCTGCCGGCATATTTCGGGATCACGCAGCGGGATTCCGTCATCGGTGAAACCGACTGCACCAAGTTCGGACAGATGAGCCATGTCTGTAAGTGATTCGCCTCTAAGGTCCTCTGTGATATCTGCACATGTGTATACGTGGATGGGCTGGTGTGAGGACTTCTCCAGAACATAGCGGAGAGTTTCCTCGTTATCGATGGCAGGGCGTGTATTGGCCATCATCACGACGGAAGTGAATCCGCCGGCTGCGGCTGCCCGGGATCCTGTGTCTATATCTTCCTTATGTGTGAATCCGGGATCACGGAAATGGACATGCACATCCACGAGTCCAGGAGCGCAGACCAGGCCGGTGCCGTCGATGATCTCAGCATCCTCTTCCTCACCCGGTCGTGCCGCACCGCTGGCTGAATCCATACCCGGTCGTGCCGCACCGCTGGCTGAATCCTCACCCGGTCGTATCGCATCACTGTCTGAACCGGCCCCCCGGGTCACGATCTTCTCTATATGCTCTCCGTTGATATGTATATCACCGACCTCATCCAAACCGGACGCTGGGTCTATGATCCTGATATTTCTGATAATCATACTCATACGATCGCTCCTGATATATACATGATACTGCATACGGCAGCTGCATCTGATCCATACGGCAGCTGCATCTGATCCATACGGCAGCTGCTTCTGCGTCTGCTCCTTGCTGATCATCCATAATTATACACCATAATTGAGGGGGCCATTACGTCAGATCCAAACCCGGGATCATCGGCCTTAAACGGTATGAAATGCGCTCAGAATGTGATATCATAAGATATCTGTGGGCATATTTTTGCCGGCAGCCAGTGGGAAAAGGAGAATACTTATGAGTATAAAACTAAGTGACACAGGAGCATATCTCGTAGACGGGAGTAGACTAGTATATGACACACCGGATGCAGCAGCGCAGTTGAGCGCTTCCGGCGTATCAGCCCCCGGAGCATCAGACAGGGACGAGGCCCGTAAGTCTACGATCGCATATTCGATCCTTGAGGCACACAATACCTCAGGCGATATGGAGAAACTTCGGATCAAATTCGATAAACTCACCAGCCATGACATCACGTTCGTCGGTATCATCCAGACTGCACGTGCATCGGGCCTGACCAGATTTCCCATTCCGTATGTGCTGACCAACTGCCACAACTCACTGTGTGCGGTGGGCGGAACCATCAACGAGGATGACCACATGTTCGGACTCAGCTGCGCAAAAAGGTACGGCGGAGTTTATGTACCTCCTCATCAGGCAGTCATTCACCAGTTTGCCAGAGAAATGCTGGCTACGGGCGGTGGTATGATACTGGGATCAGATTCGCACACGAGATACGGAGCGCTCGGTACAATGGCTGTGGGAGAAGGCGGACCGGAGCTTGTTAAGCAGCTGCTCAGTCAGACTTATGATATCAAGCGGCCCGATGTCATCGCCGTATACCTGACAGGCGAACCCGCCAGAGGAGTGGGACCTCAGGACGTGGCGCTTGCCATAATCGGAGCAGTTTTTGACAAAGGATATGTGAAGAATAAAGTCATGGAATTCGTGGGGCCCGGAGTCGGATCGCTCAGTGCCGACTTCCGTATAGGTGTGGATGTCATGACCACAGAGACTACATGCTTAAGCTCCATCTGGCAGACAGATGAGCGCATACGCGAGTTCTATGACATACACGGACGTGTAGCTGATTATAAAGAACTTAAGCCCGGTGCCGTGGCTTATTATGACGGCGTCATCGAGGTCGATCTGTCACAGATACGCCCCATGATCGCCATGCCTTTCCATCCGAGCAACACATATACGATCGAAGATGTGAAAAAGAATCTCAAGGACATACTCCACGATGTGGAGGAGAGAGCCAAGGTTTCTCTGGACGGGCAGGTTCCCTACTCACTGCAGGACAAGATCGTAAACGGCGAGTTCTGTGTCGACCAGGGTATCATCGCCGGATGTGCCGGCGGCGGATTTGAGAATATCTGTGCTGCCGGCGACATCTTAAGAGGCGCGTCGATCGGTTCCGACGGATTCACATTAAGTGTATATCCCGCATCCATGCCGATCTATATGGAGATCATCAGAAACGGTATCGCTGCTGATATTCTCGAGACGGGTGCGGTACTCAAGACGGCGTTCTGCGGACCGTGCTTCGGTGCCGGAGATACCCCTGCGAATAACGCCTTTTCCATCAGACACTCCACACGTAACTTCCCGAACCGTGAGGGTTCCAAACTCCAGAACGGCCAGATCTCATCCGTGGCACTCATGGATGCCAGATCGATCGCAGCTACCGCAGCCAATCACGGTGTGCTCACGGCAGCAACCGAGTTCACCGGAGAGTTTAAGGATTACGCTTATCATTTCGATGCAACTATATATGAGAACAGAGTATTCGATTCTCATGGCGTGGCAGATCCGGATACACAGATCGTGCTCGGTCCGAACATCAAGGACTGGCCGGCCATGCCCGCACTTACCGACAATCTGCTCCTCAAGGTCGTATCCGAGATCCATGATCCCGTGACGACTACCGATGAGCTGATACCCAGCGGTGAGACGAGTTCCTACCGTTCGAATCCTCTGGGCCTCGCAGAGTTTGCACTCAGCCGCAAGGATCCCGCATATGTCGGCCGTGCAAAAGAAGTGCAGAAATCAGAGAAAGCCCGTGAAGCCTATACAGGCGAAACTGCAGCAGCATCCGATGACGGCATAAAAGCATATGATCCCTATTCAGACGATGCCGAGATAAGCAAAGTAGTTGCGGTGCTTAATGCTTATCCTGCACTGTCATCGGGAGGTGCGATCACTGCATCCAATACCGGCATAGGTTCGACTATCTATGCAGTCAAGCCGGGAGACGGATCGGCACGCGAGCAGGCTGCCAGCTGCCAGAAAGTGCTCGGCGGATGGGCCAATATCGCGCGCGAATATGCGACCAAGCGTTACCGTTCCAACCTGATCAACTGGGGTATGCTTCCGTTTACATTTGATGACGGCGCTGCCGGTGAACCGGTGAACCTGCCTTTTGCCAATCTCGACTATATCTTCATCCCCGGTGTGCGTAAGGCCGTCCGGGATAAAGAAGACAATATCAAAGCATTTGCCGTACGCGATGATAAGGTAACGGAGTTTACTCTGCATCTCGGTGAACTGACCGATGAAGAGCGAGAGATCATCCTGAAGGGATGCCTGATCAACTATAATCGTGTGTGATATGTGCTGCAGAAAAAGCCGCGTTGCCCGAACCATAGCACTGTTGTCCGCCGTGACACTTATGCTCAGTGCATGCTCGCCGTCCGATATACCCTGGTGGCCGCATGCAGGCATACCTGCCGGAACAGGTAATTCCGATGAGAACCAGATCACCAGTCTGGGACTCACACCGGATCTGGATTATGACCGTCCGGTGATAGAAGCTCATATCGAGGTGGACCAGCTGGGGTACCTTCCTCACGGGCGCAAACTGGCGATATTCCGCGGAGAAGAACTGGATGACAAGTTCTCGATCGTGGCCGTGGATACCGGAGAAACCGTCTACAACGGAGAGATCAAGTCCAAAACAGAGGCGGTAAGCGGTGAATCTTTCTACTACGGTGATTTCTCGGAACTGACAGAACCGGGCTCATATTATGTGAGGACTGATGTGATCGGGTATTCGTATCCTTTCACCATCGGAGATGATATATACGACGACATGCTGAACGTGGCTCTCAAGCAGTTCTACTTAAACCGGTGCGGAACCTCACTTACTGAGAAGTACGCAGGAGAAAGTGCGAGGAGCGCCTGTCATAACGACCCTGTCACGCTCCAGCAGGATGTGAATGTGTCACTTGATGTGAGCGGCGGATGGCATATCAATCAGGCCGGAGACCGCGATGTGGTGCGGGGATGTAATACCATCGAGGCATTGCTGATCGCATACGAGTACAATACGGAGGCTTTTGCGGACGATGTGGGTCTGCCGGAGAGCGGAGACGGGATCCCCGACATCCTCAACGAGATACGTGTGGAGACCGACTGGCTGCTCAAGATGCAGGATCCGTCGACCGGCGCTGTATATGAGGGCGTCGTGAGCACTGACCAGGGCAAAGGCCTGGATAATCCCTGCCATGTATCGGCTATAGATATGGATGCGACACTTGCCTTCGCATCGGCACTCGGATATTTCAGTTATATGTATCAGACCGTGGATAACGCCTATGCCACGGCTTGTCTGCAGGCCGCCGACCGTGCGATGAAATATGCCGCGAAGTTCACGGATACGCTCAATGCCGATGAGTATTTCAAAGCTGCCGCTATGCTGTACCGGGCCACCGGATACTTCAGTTACCGATCGATAGTAGAGAACTACTGTGTCGAACGTACCGAGTATAACATGTCGGATAATGTCGTGTTCATCGGTGCGGTCACATATCTGGCGACCAAGCAGAAGACGAACTCCGATATATGTGATGTGATGATGTCGAATCTGCGATCATACGCGGAAAAGAT
>CAJOID010000079.1:0-7693 GCA_905234595.1 uncultured Lachnospiraceae bacterium
GCGCAGGTAGACGGCGTCCAGGCCCACGATCTCCTCCCGGACCACTTCGCCGGCTTCCTGCAGACGGCCGATGGCAGCCCTGCTCTGCTCCGGCGTGACTCCGATAAGCTGGCAGACGGAATGGATACGGAGTCTGCCGTGAGGTATGCCAATCGGGCAGCAGGCATTAATGTAAGCAAAATGGGGACTTCCGTTGTGTCGAGAGATGAAGTGAAGGATCCCGCAGATACCGGAAGCAGTCGTACGGTTGTTTTTACGAACGGCTGCTTCGATATATTGCATGTCGGACATAAACGTTATCTGGAACAGGCACGTGCTCTGGGTGACAGGCTGATAGTCGGAGTGAACAGCGATGCTTCCGTCCGCAGGCTCAAAGGTCCCGGCCGTCCGGTGAATCCGGTTGAGGACAGGGTGGAGATGCTGTCTGCGCTTGAGTGCGTGGATGAGGTGATCGTTTTTGATGAGGATANCCGGATATACTCGTTAAGGGCGGCGATTACACGACGGACCGGGTGGCAGGACGCGACATAGTGGAATCATACGGCGGCCGAGTCGAGATCATCCCATTCGTTGAGGACAGATCGACCACTGCTGTCATAGAACATATACGAGGCACCCTCACATGAGCAACAGAGCCGTATTTCTCGACAGGGACGGTACGATCAATATAGAAAAAGACTATTTATACCGGGTGGAGGATTTTGAATTCATACCGGGGTGTGTCGATGCACTCCGCGATCTGACACGGGCCGGGTACAAGCCGGTCATCATAACCAATCAGTCCGGCATAGCGAGAGGGTATTATACCGAGGATGATTATCTGACGCTTGATGAGTGGCTGAAGGAGAGGCTCAGGTCACTGGGGACAGAGATCGCGGCATCATATTTCTGCCCGCATCTGCCGGATGCACCGGTAGAGAAGTACCGCTGTACCTGCACATGCCGTAAACCTTCTATCGGCCTTTTTGGAAAAGCGGTAAAAGACCTGGATCTGGATCTGTCGGCTTCATATGCGATCGGAGACCGATTGAGAGATCTGGAAATATGCAGGAGAAGCGAATGCAGGGGATTTCTGATCAATACTACCGAGAGCGATGCCGTCAGAGACGAGGTGAGGAACGGAGTATACCCGAATATCCGGTATGCACCTGATCTGGCCGAAGCGGCGTCGATGATCCTTAACCGCCTTCATGCCTGAGGTCAGGTATTGCCTGTGTGCCCGGGGTCGAGATCATGATCGGACATCAGACGGTCGATCATGTGACACACATGCTCCGGGGTTATCAGCCGGCTGCATTCAAAAACTCTGTCTGTGCCGGCGTGTCTGGGGCATGAGAAGAAATTCTTCAGATCCAGACTGTTCGAGCAGTCATTCCAGCATCCCGTACATCCATGATAATTGATCACACGATATGGCGTATAGAACTCCGTGAACGGCAGGGAGAAACCTGCGATCATGATCACGGGAGTACCTGATGCCCAGGCGAGCCACGACAGTCCGCTGGCTAATCCGATGAAGAAATCGGCATGTGCCAGCAGGTTGACACGTTCCTGTAACGGAAGATTCCCGGTGAAGTCCTCGGCGTCCTCCGGCATGGTGAAAACCGCATTTTCCACCTGAAGGACCCGGTCTTTATCTATGCACAGAACCCTGTATCCCTTATCCTTCAGATAAGCGATGACTTCCTTCCAGCCTATGGGATTATTCCACAGTTTGGCCTGCGCCGTGCTCTTGGTTGCGATGCATACGTATGGTTCAGCTATGGGTCTTACGGGATCATGTTTCAGTTCCGGACGAAGTTCCTTAAAGTCGAGTCCGAGCATGGGAGGGATAACCTTTTGCAGCCCGGCGGTCCGGTGATCAAGCGGATTGTAACTCATACCGTCGGCAGCATCGTAGAGGCCCAGGTGATATGTTGCATAACAGTCCGGTACTTCTTCTCCGTCATGCAGGTATATCACATCGGGATAAGTGGTCCTGAACAGATCAGCCAGTTCATCCTGCATAGTGCAGTACAGACGGCATCCGTGCTTCAGGCGGAATTCCTCCGCATAGGGAAACCATGCGATCAGATCTCCGAGAGTCCCTGTCGGGAAAATGATATGGACATTCTTATCTTTCAGATTCAGATCGTGTGTAAGGATCAATTGCCCGTCTTTCCACAGCTCCACACGGAATCTTATATAGTATTTTTTGGTGCTCGATGCGACTGCATCACTGAAATCCGATTCAAAGAGCACGTTCATCGTGTCCAGATCCGTAAACCTGACATGATAGTTCCCCATGGGAACCCGCAAACGTGCTCCGTCATTGAAATCGAGAGTATATTCGTTATCTGTCATGTAACTGTTTTATCTTAAATCTATTATGTTTATGCTTCCATTGCCGTCCGCAAATGATCCCTGACCGTTAGTTATGATGACTCTTCTGTTGTCGGTTACGGCAAAAGTGCCGGGACTGCTGGCTGTAGCCGGCAGAGTTCCGGATGCTACTACAGCTTCACCGGTATGAACGGTATGTGTGCCACCGTAAATTCCGGGATTATGGATAGTCTGTGTGCTGCCGTTGACAATTGCAGGTATTGCTGTACCGCCGTTTGTGACTGTTGCTGTCGTGGCTGTACCGCCGTTTGTGACTGCTGCTATAGCGGCTGTATCACCGTTATTGACAGTTGTATCTTTTGCTGTGCCACCGCTGGTAATTGCAACTGCGGGTGCTTTGACGGGCTTGGCTGCGATCATGCCGCCGTCAACCACATTTGCCGCCAGCGGGGCGTTTGCAGTGTCGCCGGTTGCAGGCTGATTGCCGTAATTTTGCAACATATTTCCTTCAAAGTAAAAATCGCCACGACCTGTTGTGAGCGTATCACCATGGTCAATCCAATACAGTACAGCTTGAGCGTCAGATCTGATCATCAATGTGTTCGTATCGGTGGTGTTTACGATCTTGTTTCCGGATGCGTCTTCAATAGCAGATCCGGATACCAGGCTCTGAATCATCCTGTATCCTTCGGATGTGGATCCTGTCTGTGCATAATAGGAGTCCACGGCACTGTAATCGCTGTTTGCCGGTACTGTAAATGTCATGGGCTTTCCGTTCTCACGAACGGTCATCGCTACTGCGACATTCTGATCAGTGGCTGTTTCAAGAGCGTCTATCATCCCGGAAGTATATGAATTGTTTGCCCCCATATTGACGTTGATAGTCCGCTGCCCGTCGGGACCTGACGTGGCTGATGCGGATACGGATTCATTTCCGAGTTTGGCCATCTCTGAGTTCAGGCTGTTCACGAAAGACTTTTCTTCCTGCTGTATGGTAGAAGTCTCGCTTGGCAGTACAGTCAGGGATCCCATGGAAGATGAATCGCCTCCGGCATTATCAACAGGCTGCAGGGCAGGAGCCTGTTCCGGCGCATCGTTATCAGAGCCACTTGAGGGCTGGGGAGCAGGAGGGGTTAACGGGTTGGGTCCGGAATAAGCAGGATGTTGTTGTGTAGTGTCACTGGGATTCTGGATGTAACCGCCATAGTTGTCTGCCACCGAACTGTCTCCGGTAACACTGCCACTGGCATAGTTATTTGTGACGTTCGAATCGCTGGCAGCCCCATAATTCCCCGTTATTCGGGCATGATCAGCAGTTCCGTAATTATCGGTAACTGTGCCTCCACTGACAATGCCACTGGGGTTGTTGCGTTCAACTATTGATGTTTCTGTGTTTTGGTTAGCTACAGTGCCATTGTTGTCGGTGACCCGGCCGCCGTCGCGGTTATTTACCTGACTGTAATTATTTACAACTACACCACCGCTGTTATTTGTAACAGATCCACCGGAGTTGTTATTTGTGACGGTTCCACCGCTGTTATTTGTAACAGATCCACCGGAGTTGTTATTTGTGACGGTTCCGCCACTGTTGTTGGTGACCGTACCACCATTATTTACTTCTACTGTTCCGTAATTGGATGTAATTGTTCCTGCATTGTTATGTATGATCCCGTCAGCCGGATTTGTGGCAAGTGTATCACCGGAGGAGAGATTCCTTTCGTTATTGCCATCAGGCTGAATATCTTCAGTTGTATTATAATTGGCGGCGTCAGCCTCGATCACTATCCCCATTGCCGCAGTTGCGGGTGACATCACAGCAGCGGCTCCCATGATGGCTGCCATGCATTTTACGGATATTCTCTTTATCATCTTGGGATTACGCACTTTCTTATACTCCTTTATCAACCGGCTTACTTAGTAACTCACTTATCGATTCGTTAAACGGTGCCCGCGCGATTCCGCGTTCTGTGATCACAGCCGTTACCAACTCATGGTCGGTCACATCGAATGCGGGATTATAGACTTTTACGCCTTCGGGTGCCATACGCTCATTGTACCACATTTCGGTGACTTCCTTATCAGGTCTTTGTTCTATGATTATATGGTCTCCGTCCGGAGTATTCATGTCTATGGATGAACTCGGAACGCAGACATAGAACGGTACACCGTATCTTTTCGCCACGGTCGCTACTACGAGGGTACCGATCTTGTTTGCGAAGTCTCCGTTGGCAGCCATCCTGTCACAACCGACGAATACGGCGTTTATTTTGCCCTGTTTCATAAGAGATGCACTCATGTTATCGCACAGGAGAGTCACATCCATGCCTGCCGACTGAAGTTCATATGCGGTAAGCCTTGCTCCCTGGAGGAGAGGTCTGGTCTCATCGCAGTATATATGCAGACCGTATCCGCGTTCATGGCCCAGATACATCGGAGCCGTGGCGGTTCCGTACCTGCTGGTGGCCAGCTGCCCGGCGTTGCAATGTGTGAGCAGCCCGTCTCCGGGCTTGATGAGACTGAGGCCGTATTCACCGATCTGTTTGCAGGTATCGATGTCTTCCTGTTGTATGGCAGCCGCCTCAT
This sequence comes from uncultured Lachnospiraceae bacterium, assembly GCA_905234595.1. Taxonomy (GTDB): domain Bacteria; phylum Bacillota; class Clostridia; order Lachnospirales; family Lachnospiraceae; genus XBB2008. Next base: position 4,906 of record CAJOID010000079.1, read on the forward strand.
CGTACAGCCGGTCAACTATATAGAGCAGCGCATTGTTGACAGGGGATGCTTTGACATGTTCTATTGCTTCTCTGCATACGCCGTCCATGCGCTTAAGAGCCCACGACAGATTGACTGCCGTAGGACGGGCGGAGTTCAGGTAGTCGCTCTGCCTGCTGTACTCGGCATAGAAATCGTCGGTAGAGTTCACCTCGTCAGCAATCTTTTTTGCAAGGATATAGATACCGTAACCGGCGGCTACTCCGATGGCGGGTGCGCCCCTGACTTTCAGCAGATATATTGCATCCCATATCTCCTGAGCGGTTTTTAATTCAATGATCTCGGTGCGTCCCGGAAGCAGGGTCTGGTCTATGATGCGCATCGCATCCCTGCTTTCGTTCAGCGCCACGGTTTCGTAATCGAGTATGCTCATGTTCGTATAACTCCTGATTCTGTATATTTCTGAATTTGGTTCTGCGTGCAGCTGCATCACCACATAGGATTAATGTATCGTGTAAGCTTTTTGCGGTCAAGAAAACCATTGAAAAAAGAAGCTATGTAGCCCAAAATATAGTTTACAGGCAGGGCTTACATGCTTGTCTGTGAAAAAACGAAAAAAACGAACAGACACAAGAGGACATGATATGAGATTTCCGGACAGTATACCCGCGAACGGAACAATAGGATTCGCAGCGCCGAGCTTCGGCTGCAATATCGAGCCGTACAGATCCGCCTTTGATGCGGGACTTAAGATGTGGCATGAACGCGGTTACCGGACTAAACTCGGACCGAACTGCTATGCCGGTGAAGGTATAGGGATAAGCTCAACCCCCGAGTCATGCGGCCGTGAACTTACCGAATGCTATCTGGACAGCGGCTCGGATGCCCTGATCAGCTGCGGCGGAGGAGAGCTGATGTGCGAGATACTGGATCATGTGGATTTCGACCGCATCAGAGAGGCGAAGCCCAAGTGGTATATGGGGTATTCGGATAATACGAATTTCACGTTTACCCTGACGACCATGTGTGATGTGGCGAGTATATACGGTCCCTGTGCGTCGGAGTACGGCATGTCGCCGGTTCATGGATCGCTGGAGGATGCCGCGAACATATTGACCGGCGCGGTTAACGAGCCTCCGACAGAAGCAGTTGCCGGAGCGGTTAACGAGTCTCCGACAGCCCCGGCCACCGGCGCAGATACGCGTGTATATGAGTTCTCCGGCTATTGTATGTGGGAGCGGGACGGCGGACGGGATGAAGAGCATCCGTATGCTCCCTATAACCTGACGGAGAAAAGCGTGCTTCACAGATTCATCGGTGACGGACAGCCTCTGGACCGTGATCCGTCAAAGAGGACAGAGCCCGCCAGCATCAGCATGAAAGGACGGCTGCTCGGGGGATGTCTGGACTGTCTGGTGAATCTGTGCGGAACAAAGTATGACCACGTCGGTCAATTCAACCGAGAGTATGCGGAAGACGGTGTTTTGTGGTTTCTGGAAGCCTGCGACTTAAATGTCTTCTCGATAAGACGGGCCGTATGGGAACTGGAGCAGGCGGGATGGTTTGATGAGGCAAGCGGATTCATCATTGGCAGACCGATGCATTTCGATGAACCGATGATGGGACTTGATCAGTATATGGCTGTATATGATATCATAAGCAGTCACCGTGTACCGGTCCTGATGGATGCAGACGTAGGGCATTTAAGCCCGATGGTACCGCTGATCACAGGAAGCTTCGCAGAGGTGAGCTCGTCAGAAGATACGTGGACAGTGCGTATGTCACTTAGGTAGGTGTTATGTTTCCCAAAGATCCTCAGATGTTATTAAGTGTTCTGAATATGAAACTCCGCGACCTGTATTCGTCGCTCGATGATCTGTGTGATGATATGGATGCCGATAAGGACGAAATCATTAATATCATGGAGGAAGCAGGGTATCACTATGATGCGGATCAAAACGCATTCAAGTGATGCGCCGCGTCCGGTCTGCTTCTGCCCGGCATTAAGGCCGGTTTAGTTCCATCTGATCCATCCCATGGTTATATGTCTTTCAAGAACGAAAAAACCTACAATGAAGCACCGATATATGATAAAATATCTCGGACTGCACGCATGCGGTCGGGAATGGTATGGATCTGTTTGAATATATGAAAGAAAAGAATATGGAGAGTGAGTCACCGCTTGCGGCCAGAATGCGTCCGGTCGCGATCGATGAGGTGGTCGGGCAGGAGCATATTCTGGCTCCCGACAAACTGCTGTACCGTGCGATCAAAGCCGATAAACTCAGCTCTGTCATATTCTACGGACCGCCGGGTACCGGGAAGACCACTCTTGCTCAGGTCATAGCGCACACGACATCGGCGGAGTTTAAGCAGCTCAACGCCACCGTGTCCGGCAAAAAGGACATGGAGGAAGTGGTATCTCAGGCGCAGACCGCGCTTGGGATGTATAACCGTAAGACCATTCTCTTTATCGATGAGATACACCGCTTTAATAAAGGCCAGCAGGACTATCTGCTTCCGTTCGTGGAGGACGGCACCATCATACTGATCGGTGCGACTACCGAGAACCCGTATTTCGAGGTGAACGGTGCTCTGATATCGCGGTCGATGATATTTGAGCTAAAGCCTCTCGGTGCAGAAAATATCAAAATACTGATAGAGCGTGCCGTATATGATGCCGACAAGGGCATGGGCGCATATAACGCATATATAGATGAGGATGCGGTGGAGTTTCTGGCCGATATGGCCGGAGGCGATGCGAGACGGGCGCTCAATGCCATAGAGTTGGGTGTCATGTCGACGGAAC
>CAJOID010000079.1:7712-15073 GCA_905234595.1 uncultured Lachnospiraceae bacterium
ACGCATACATATCACCATCGATGTGGCATCCGAATGCATACAGAAACGGGCGATAAGATTTGATAAGACCGGCGATAACCATTACGATACGATATCCGCTTTTATCAAAAGCATGAGAGGGTCGGATCCCGATGCAGCCGTATACTATCTGGCGAGGATGCTCGAGGCAGGAGAGGATATCAAGTTTATTGCCAGACGCATCATGATATGCGCATCCGAAGATGTGGGAATGGCTGATCCGCAGGCACTGCAGGTGGCGGTGGCGGCATCACTGGCGGTGGAGCGCGTAGGTATGCCTGAAGCACGTATACTCCTGAGCCAGGCGGCAGTATATGTAGCAACCGCACCGAAGAGTAATGCTTCATACCTGGCGATCAACGAGGCTATGAGTATGGTAGAAAAAGGGGAGATATACCCGATACCGAGGCATCTGCAGAATAAGCATGCCGATTCGACCGGTGAAGAACGTGAACAGGGTTACCTGTATGCACACGATTATCCGAACCACTATGTTAAACAGCAATATCTTCCTTATGAACTGACCGGACGCGAGTTCTATACTCCCACCGGCAACGGATATGAAGTGAAGATAAAAGAACATATGAAGAAGCTTCGGGATGAAGCTAAGCAGTAAAGCTGGACTGATAATGTCGAAGAAAACGGAAGGAAAAGAAGAAAACATAATAGAATCGGAAACCACCGGAATAACAGAGGAAGCAATGGCTGAGGGTGAGGCAGAAGCAACCCCCGACAAAACGGTTCGTGAGAAACGCAAAATCCCCAAGTGGTTGATAATATCCGGAATTATCGTTGCCGTGCTTATCTTGCTCGGCGGCATCGGCGGATATGTGGGATACACGAAATATCAGGCCTACCTCGTCGAGCAGAACCGTATCGCCGAAGATGACGCTCTCATCAAACAGCTGGCTTATACTCTGGCGCTTGATACTTTCCACAAGCATGCCGTAGAGGATGTGTTCGGAGGTACCGGTGAAGCTGTGGCCGATGCGCTGGTGGATGCCGGCATAGATACGGTCGAAGGGGTGAACAACCGCCCTCCTTACGTGGAGATCACCGATGCGAACAGAGCGCATTTTGCGGATATCCGGTCGGTGCTCATATCGCCCGATACGGGTATGGTGGAGGTCAGCGTGGATATACCTGCCAAGGCTCTGCCCGTGTCTGATGACGGCTATTACTATCTTTTCTCCAAAGCCATATACCAGAACAGCATAACCGGCGAGCCTATAGCGAAGATAGAGAAGGATGTGGACTTCGTGGCGGAGTGCAACTTAAACTACAATACCGCCCAGTCGCGTCTGTTTGATAAGTTCTCGATAGCGTTACTTATTAATGATGAATATGTGGAAGTCTCGAACTCCATGTACATAACCAACCCGGAGGCCAAGGCTGCATATGCATCGGGTCGTGACGGTACGTCCAGCAAAAAGGGACTGCTCGTATACTCCGAGCTTATAACCAGCGGACAGCTCGAAGATCTGGGTGTGAAGCATGCGGCATATAACGTGTATACTTCACTGATATGTAACGGAGGAGGTATCAGCTATACCTATAACGGCCATACATATAATTTCAATGCCCATCAGGTGGGACTGTACGACATCATCTTTTCCAGACTGTCCAGCAGGGGCATAGATATCAATGCGATCATCATCAATGACCTGTCGAACTCCACGCTGACGTATCCGGCTTCGAGAGGCGGCGGAGCGACTCTCTATGCGTTCAATGCATCGGATGAGGAGGGCGTGAACTATCTTGCAGCCGTGGCCAGCTTCCTGGCCAACAGATACTCCGGAGCATCGGGACACGGCAAGGTGTCCAACTGGATCATAGGCAACGAGGTAAATGAGCGTACTGTATACAACTACACACCTTATATGGGTGTCGATGAGTATGCGAAACTGTACGCCGACGTGGTCAGAGTGTTCTATAATGCCATGTGCGCGGTCAACTCCACGACACGCGTATATGTATCTCTGGATAACCGCTGGAACATGAACAAGTCCGATAAGTCGTTCTATGATGTCAAGGACATGATGGATGCCTTTAATTCCTATATGTGTGCGTACGGTAATATCAACTGGCATGTCGGATATCATCCGTATAACTATCCTCTGACCGAGGCCAGGGCATGGTCGTGGGGCAGGTATGATTCAATGGTATCGGGATCGGCGTCGTCACCGATCGTATCCATGAGAAATATCCATGTGCTCACGGATTACCTAAGTCAGTCATCATACCTGGATAATAACGGAAATGTAAGACACGTGATCCTGTCCGAGATGGGTTATACCTCGAGCAAGGGACAGAACCTCCAGGCAGCATCGATAGCCTATGCATGGAAGATCATGGAGCGCAATTCACATATTGATTATATGCTGCTGTCCAGACAGGTGGATGCCGCACCCGAAGTGGCGGAAGGCCTCGCACTCGGCATCAGTGGCAAAGAGGGCTATACCGCATATAAATTCTGCGGTACGGATCAGGAATCCACTTATGTAGATAAGTATCTGGGGGTTATAGGGATCAGCTCCTGGAGCGCGATACAGAATCCGAGATAAGTCAGAAAAGTTTCTCAACCAGCATCTGGTATATCTCCTGGTTATGTTTCTCCCAGTTTTCGCATATATGAGCAGCGATATCGGCATCCGGAACTGACATTGTGATGTCTGCCATGGCGATGCCGCGGTCGAGTGCAACAAGATGCGCTTCGTACTCACCGGTAGTGGATTTATAATAGTTTGACTGGATGGAGACCTCGTTTCGGAGCTCCATTTCGTTGTCACTCAGGAACTCATCGACCTGTTTAACTGTCTCGGGGCTCAGTCTCTTGCGGAACATATCGAGAGTATTGTGACCCTCGTCGGTCAGCGAGATGTGAGTCCGGTTACGCATGGACTTGGCGAGTACCATATCCGCGTCCATGAGCTCGCCCATTACCTGTTGCAAGGTGATATAGTCCGTATAATCATGCATCAGCAGGAAATCGAATATCTGAGCCTTGGTCAGCGGAAAAGGCACGCGGTCCAACATGTACAGTATTATGAGTTTGAGTTGAATGGCCGGGGAACCCGCAGATGCCGAGGCCGAAAGATTACTGTTATTCATGGTATTTATCATACCACAATGCCTGTGGTTGGTGGATTAAAAGATTTTTTGAAAAATTCATGCATGATTTGAACCTTTTTGTGCACGAAATACGTCTTTATATACAAAGAGACATAGATATAACTATCTGTTTTTGTGTCGATAAGTCTTAAGAAAAGTGGTAAAATACTCGATACAGATAACAGCCAACACACAAGATTAGGACTAAAGTTATCACAGACATCTCGGAACGCCCGAACCATCGAGCCGGATATATGGTAACCCCCTAAGATAAAAGAGGAGGAAACTGATATGAAGAAGGCAAGGTTTTGGGCTTATTTCATGACCGGTATACTGGTCTTCTCCACACTTACCAACGATTATATAATAGCCGATGCAGAAAGCATTGACGGGGCTGAAGAAGTCGTCGAGGAAGCACCTCAGCTGGGTGCCGATGAGGGATATGAACTTCAGGTCGTAGAGGACGCACCTCCTGCTGAAACATATGAGGAGCCTGCATACGAGGAGCCTGCATATGAGGAGCCTGCACCTGCCGAAGAAGTCGTTGAAGGAGAGACCGAAGAAGAACTTCCCGAAGAAGAAGCAGTGGAAGAAGAGGTTGAGGAAGAAGTTGAGGAAGAGACCGAAGAAGAGGAAGTGGCTTATCCTGCTAAGGACTTCGGATCATTCTCAGCAGGCGGAATGAGCGTATCAATCTCCGCTCCCGAGGGTGCATTCCCTGAGGGAACCGAGGTTAGTGTATCAGGCGCCTCTTATGACAGATCCGCTATAGAAGCAGAACTTGGCGATGATGTAGAGATCGTATCGATCAAGGCAGTTGATATTACATTCACCTTCGAAGGCAAGGAAATCCAGCCTAAGAAGGCTATAAGTGTTAACTTTGGTAATCTTAGCGGCGAAGGTGATGAGGTAGCAGCTTTCTATGATGACGGATCGCTAGATCTGGTTACTACCGTAGACGATACGAGTTCTGTTGATCTGTCACTGTCCTCGTTCTCCAAGTATATCATGGTAAAGGTCAAAAAGATAAATGACGACGGTGAGGAATATGAGACAGAGGAATTAACCGAGGTATATGACACATCATCGAACCCTAAACTGGTTAAGTTCAGTGTGGAATATGCTCATAGAAATGACGGTGTGTGGGTATCGGTATATGGTGGTACTATCAAAGCACGTAAGGTTGATAAGAACAGCCATCAGGATCTGGAAAAAGGTGATATCATCGAGATTCCCAGTGCTTTATGGAGCGGACTGGCCGACAAAGGTATCACGGGATATGAGGTTGAGTGGAAAGACTATGAAATGACAGATGCAGAATACCACATCAACGGTGTTCTGAAGGGTGGATACAAGGTCAATTATATAGATAACGCAACCGGCAATACTCTTTCGACGGAAACCGGAACCGGATATTGGGGAGATTCAATCAGTACTGATAAGACATTCAATGGATTATCAGTCGTGAAAACGGAACCCTCCTATCCGAAGATCAACCACAAGAATGCAGCCGAGAATGTTGTTAACGTCTACCTTGAGAAGTCATATGATTTGAAGTATACGGTTAAGTGGATTGTTAAAGCTACCGGAGAAGAGATTAAATCAGAAGAACGAAACGCAACCGGTAAGAAACCCGGTGATCTGGTAGAGGTAAGCAATAATGAAAGAAGGAACAATCCTCCCACCGGTTATAAATATATAGATGCTGAACCCAATGATGGTAATTCCGATGGTAGCACGAATCACTATGCTTCGCTGTATCTGAAAGAAGATTCTTCTCAGAATATCATCAAACTGTATTATGAGAAAGTATATGATCTGAAGTATACGGTTAAATGGATCAATAAAGCTACCGGAGAAGAGATTAAATCAGAAGAACGAAACGCAACCGGTAAGAAGCCCGGTGATCTGGTAGAGGTAAGCAATAATGAGAGAAGGAACAATCCTCCAACCGGATATAAGTATATTGACGCTGAACCCAACGATGGGAATAAGTATGCTTCGCTGTATCTGAAAGAAGATTCTTCTCAGAATATCATCAAATTGTATTATCAATTGCTGACAGGATATTCTGTACGCTACTTCTATGAAGATGCAAACGGTGAATATGTTGAAGATATCAATGCTGCCGAGACGGAAAGTGATGTTGAATCCATCACCCAGATAAGCATCAGTCCGGATAGGGACCTGATACGTACTGAAGACGGAGTGGAAGTGGCTTATACACTCGACTCCGCGAAGAGCACCCTGACAATTGCACAGCCTTCCACGACCGCTTCCGAAAATGAGCTTAAGGTATATTACAAGAGGAAGGAATGCTCATATAGCGTAGAGTTCTACTATCAGCAGCAGAACCGCAAGGACTATCTCAAGGTGCCTGTAAGCGCAGGACTGACCGCTCATTATGGTGATACGATCACACTGGATGATATAGAAGGTGTTGACGATCGTAAAACCTATAATATGGACGGTGTAGATATCCTCTTCCAGCGTGATGATCAGCATGAAGGTACAGTGGATTCGATCAAGATAGGGATGATAACGCAGGATAATGTCCTGAAGGTTTACTATAACAGGGGCTCAGAGGCGGCTAATGTAGTATACTGGTCGATCCTGTTCCCGAATGAGAAACTTCCCGCCGGGCCTACTTCACAGAATAAATACCGTTATTACCCTACCGGTACCGAAGTCGGAGGATATGGTGTAGAAGCCGGTGAAAGCGCAATGGGAGTCCAGGGAAAATGGAGAACCACAGGTAACGCACTCCCTGAAGGGACGTGGGCTGTATTTGATACCGTTAATGGAATCAATCCGGCTGACTATGGACTTACACCTCCTCCGGAAGTGGATGAGTATCTGGAGTCAGCTTATCCCGGACAGGATGTATATGTATTCTGGTATACTTACAAGTGCGATGAGCAGGGATGGACGAATAATCATGGCGCCGGTAACAAGACTTCTGAATGGTACATGAATGGTGTCGTAAGAGGTATTGACGATACTAAAATAGCGTACGTGACCTATGATCAGAACTTCCCCGGCGGAACTCAATATGTAGATAATGATATACCTGCCGGAACAAAGAACTATAAGATTCTTGGATCTGAGGGCGATAAAGCATATAGTCTGACTCAGAGAGACGGATGGATCTTCAGGGGATGGTCGCTTGATAAGAATGCCACAACCGGAGATTACACGGGCGGCGAGAATTACGAACTTGGATACAATACGGTTACATTCTATGCCACATGGGAAAGAGTGGCCAGCGGTACTCTTGTCATCAAAGCAAACTCTAACAGCAGGGCATACAACGGTGAACCTCTGACAGATTCCGGATACACATCTACCGGTCTTCCTGAAGGGTGGACGATCAAGCCGATTGAAGGAGACAGTTTCGTAGCCGGCAGTATAACAAATAAGGGAAAGATTGAGAATGTTATTAATGCTGAGAATGTGATGGTATATGATGCTGACGGACTGGAAGCCAATGATGCATTTACCTCTATCGAGTATGAGAACGGTACATTGGAGATCACACCCATAACTCTTACGATAACTACCGATTCTGCAAGCAAAGTAGATGATGGAACTCCTTTGACGGCAGGCGGCAAGATCGAGGGCCTGATCGAGAGCGATGAGGCGAAGGTTACCTTCGAAGTAACCGGTAGACAGGTAGGAGTAGGCAGTAGCAAGAATACATATCTACTCACCTGGCCTGACCTTGCAATTAAGGATAACTATACGATAGTAGCTGATCTCGGAATGCTGGAGATTACTCCTCCCGCCGGTGGTGACACACCTGATACTCCGGACACACCTGACACACCGACCACACCGGATACACCTACTACACCTGAAACACCTGTAACACCTGCGACACCTGAAACACCTACAGTAGTTCCTGCGACGGAGACTACGACAGCACAGGCAGTCGTACCTGCTGTGACTACAGAGATTCCCGATGAGGAAGTACCTCTTGCAGGAGTTCTCGGAGCAAGCAGAGGTATCGAGGCAGATGACTCATCCGTACTCGGACAGAGACGCGCAGCTGCAGAAGCAGGCGTACTCGGAGCCAGACGTGACGCAGAGACATCCGATGCAAACCACATGGCAATGTATCTGATGCTGATGGGTATAGCTACCGGAGTCGGCGGAGCATATGCTACCACCAGACGTAAGAAACACGAGAACTGATGAACAGGTTCAGATCGTATGATCTATTTAAAAGCGGC
>CAJOID010000079.1:15082-26074 GCA_905234595.1 uncultured Lachnospiraceae bacterium
GCATGAGCGGCCGCTTTACTTATGTTCATCCTCCATCGCTTTTGCAATCTTCATATTGTTAATGGCGTTGGTCTTATTATTGTCGTCTATCGCATTGTAGTAGTACAGACAACATCTCTCATCCCGCCTCAGTTTCTCATATCGTTTGCCGTTGTTCTCAATGAACGCGTTATAATCATGGATGTCCTTCGGACGGACTTCAAAATCGATTCTGATATCATCCATCCATTCGTCCGGATCATCCAGAGACCTGAGAGAATCATCTCCTACAGAACGTTTATAATCAGCCTCGGCTATACGTATAAGGATCTCGGCCGGGATATCGTAGAATGCAGCGAGACTGAAAAGAGCGGTGACAGGCGGTACAATGCGTCCACACTCATAGTGAGAGTAAGTCTGCCGTATGATATGCAGCATATCGGCGACTACCTCCTGTGAGTATCCATGACTCTCACGCAGGTATTTCAGATAATCCTGCAGCGTAACTGTTTCTGCAGGGGCTATGGCGCCGATGTCGTTGATTTCGCTATGGGATTTGGGTGAATCTACGCCGAAAGTCTTACCTGCCATAATTCTTATATCCTCCGTAATTGTAACTATGAAAACATTGTAGATGTGATATCGGGACAATAATGCTACCGAGAATAGCACATAGAGAAGCGAAAGGCTCGTAAAGACGAGTTGTTATTCCACTTCACAAGCTGTGAAATGTAGTATAAGTATATCGTTAAACTCGACACGCACTGAAAAGAAATGGCTATAAATAGCCAAAATTGACATGAAAATCGCACAAAAGTATGGACAATCAACAACATGCTGCTGTATACTGAATTAGTGCTATTCAAAATAGCGCGACATCTATCTAGATAGGAGGAGAAAAAGATGAAAACAAGAATTGCTCAAAAGGCAATCGCGGCCGCTATGGTGGTAAGCATGGTAGCTACACCTCTCACAGCGTTCGCAACAACACAGGCATCCTCTTCCGGAAGCAGTACCGCAGCAGTAGCTGCAGCATCTTCAGATTCCGGATCCGGTGCTCCCAGTACCCCTGCAGTTACAACCACAGCTTTACCGGCTAATGGAAACGTATCTGCTAACGGTACCAAGATTTTCTCAACTGCAGCAGGCGTAAGCACTGTTAAGAGTGTTCCCGCTGTAGCAGTAACTGCTCCCGAAGCAGATCTGGCAGCTGCTCTTAGCCTTGGTAATGGTGAGAAGGCTTTTGCAAGCTCTTACGACATCACAGCTAAGACCGCTCCCGCAGCAGTAGCAGCTATCAACGATGCAGCAGCATCTCAGGGTGCTACCGTTGTGGGTATGTTCAACATGAACATCGGTAAGATGAGTGGTGGCCAGTTCAAAGCAGCAGACGGAAGTGTACGTATCAGAACTTCCATCATCATACCTGCTAAATGCGATCCTTCCAAGACATACAAGGTAGTCGTAGTCAGCAAGGGTGGCTCTGTAAGAGTTGAAGACGACCTGAATCCCGATAACGGCAAGGTCGTTGCATTCAACGCTGACGGCGGAATTGCTGCATATGCACTTATCTGCATAGGATAATCTCCGGCTTAAAGCGCATCAAGACGGAAGATTAAGACCAACAGGAGAGCAGTTCCTTGCGGAGCTGCTCTCATACTGTAAGATATATCGATGCGCGAATTCTTACGGGGGTTGTGAGTGTGCCCAAAACCGCAGACAGATCGATCATAGTGATTCATGCGATGATAATAGGTATCATTACGGTTCTGTGCGTACTCATGCTTCCGTGGATATACGGATTTTCGCTCTTTCCGGATGAGTTCGGATACTGGGCGACAGCAGCAGATGCGGTCGGATGGGACTGGTCGCCGGTGGCATCGATCGGATCGTATTACTCTTTTGGATACGGATGGGTACTTACGCCGGTTCTGATGCTCATCAGAGATCCGGTCTCATCCTATCGTGTGGCGATCGTCCTCAATCTGCTGTGTCAGATCCTCGGATATGTACTCCTATGTGATATAGGCAAAAAACTGATTCCCAATACCGATGACAGAAGCCGTGTAATACTATGCGGTATCGCTGCTACTTATCCTGCGTGGAGCTTCTACACACAGATGACTATGGCAGAGGGTATCATGTTCTGTCTTTATATCCTGTCTGTATGGTGCATGATGCGATATCTCGAGAAACCGGTGCCGATCAGGCTGATTGGGGTATTCGCAGTGCTGGGGTTCATGTGCTGTGTGCATATGAGGACAGTAGGTGCACTGATAGCGGCTGTGATCGCGATGATCATACGCGCGATAGTACAGTCCGGTACAAGTATCAGACGCGAGAAGCTGATAGGCGGCATAGTGGTGGGAATAGCCATTATGGTCGTGGCAACGTGTGTATGGCATGACATCAGAGTGCAGCATCTCTCCAATCTGTATACATATGCAGATGAGTCCGATATCGCTGTCAATAGTATGTCAGGTCAGATCGGCAAGATACTGGAGCTGCTGTCTCTGAGGGGGATAGGCAGATTCCTTGTAAGCCTGAGCGGCAAACTGCTTTATCTCGGGTGCGCGAGCTTCGGTATGGCTTACATCGGATTTCATGCACTAGCAGTTGAGATGATGGATGGGATCCGGGGACATTTTGCCGGCAGATGGGGGACTTCTCCGCGGGAGATGTCTGACGACCCATCGAATGTGGCTCGGTTATATCTGACAGCATATGTGATACTGGCATCTATCGGTCAGATACTGATCACAACCATATATCTGATAGGTAGTGCCACAGCTGATGCAGACAGATTGGACCTGTATCTGCACGGCAGATATGACGACTACATAATACCGATACTGATGGTATACGGAATCTATCGTTTGATGGAGCATCAGGGGCGTCGGGTGAGAGAGACAGCTGCTGCCGGCATGATCATGATCGTGCTGGCGGTGATAGCGATGATCGTGATCAATGCTAACAACACGGGAATGCGTAACCCTCACCGGGAACTGATGATAGGCATGAGCTATCTGGCCCGGGACGCAGGCAGACAGTCTGACTGGTATGTCCCGGCTGAGGTGGGTCTGGCGATAGCGGTGATGCTGCTCATATGGGTGGCCGTCAGGGTTTACTGTCGCTCGGAAGTAGTACTGTGGTTGATCGCGATCATAGTGGTACAGGCGGTACTGGCTTATGTCTCTTCGGATACCATGATTCGGCGTGGACAGGGCAATATATATGGCGACATACAACTCTCCGGACATCTGGCAGAGCAGACGGCGCATAGGCACGGACGTATCGTAGATATCTATGAAGACGGAGACGTAGAGTATATAGACGTCATTCAGTTCTGCCTGAGAGATGAGACAGTAGTACCGATCACTGTACGAGCCGAAGAAACACTTGATACGGCAGCACTCAGTACAGATGATTATGTGCTGGTTGACTGGGAAAGTCAGTACAGACCTCAGCTCGATGAAATGTATGAATACGGGTATGAGATGGGGCATTTCGCTCTGTATCATGACTGATGCCGTGAGGGAATCGGATAAGTGAAGCTGATAATACAGATACCATGCTATAACGAAGCCGGGACTCTGGCGATAGCCCTTGATCATCTGCCTAAAGTGATAGACGGAGTTGACGAAATAGAGTACCTGATCATCAATGATGGGAGCTCGGATGCGACTATCGATGTGGCCAGGGAGTGGGGAGTTCACCATATCGTGAACTTCAAGCAGAACCAGGGACTGTCTCGCGGGTTCATAGCGGGACTGGACGGATGTCTCAGGTGCGGTGCCGACATCATAGTCAATACTGATGCAGATGATCAGTATGAAGGTTCTGATATAGAGAAACTTATCCGACCGATCCTGGACGGAGAGGCGGATATAGTCATAGGAACCAGGCCGATAGATGAGATCAGTCATTTCTCATATATCAAGAAGAAGCTCCAGCATATAGGAAGCTGGGCTGTTCGTAAGGCATCCGATACTGATATACCTGACGCACCGAGCGGCTTCAGAGCTTTCAGCCGTGAAGCTGCGATGAAGCTCAATGTCGTCAACGATTATACATATACACTGGAGACCATAGTACAGGCCGGGCGTGAGCGAATACCGATGACGAGTGTGCCTGTGCGTACTAATGAAGAGCTTAGACCTTCACGTCTGTTTCACGGGATGTATGAGTACATCAAGAAATCGGTACTCACGATCCTACGTGCTTATGTGATGTATAAGCCGCTTAAGGCATTCATGCTGATCAGTATGCCGTTCGTGATACTGGGGCTGGCGATCGGGATCAGATTCCTATATTTCTTTGCACATGACGGGGGCGGTGGGCATATACAGTCGTTGCTTCTCGCATGTACGCTGATCATCATCGGAGTACTGATATTTGTGATAGGATTGCTGGCCGACGTGATCGCGGCCAACCGCAAGATCCTGCAGGATGTGCAGTATCACTTAAAGAGACACGAGTACGATGGAAACAAAGAAACTGACTAGATTGATAATCATAGCTCTGGGAGCATGGATACTGATAGTCGTGCTCTGCGGTATGCGGGTACATGCTGCGGAATCATCCGATTCATCAACAGACATCACCGGTGTGATCAAACAACTTGACGCTGATGCATCCGCTCTGGAGGATGCGAAAGCAGATTCACCTGTGGTAATGGAACTGAAAGCCGGTGACTATATCTTCGTAACCGGAGAGACAGATGGCTGGTATCAGATATACTACCGTGGAGATCGGATGTACGTGGACAGCTCTGTGCCGATGACTGATATAGATCACTCTGCAGAGATAGCGGCGGAACTCACCGGTCAGCAGGTTACAGATGCAGCCTGGATCGATGAATACCAGATGCAGGTCAGAGCAATAAAGACTGCACGTACATGGCGTATCGTAATAGCCATACTTGTAGTCGCGTTTATCGCAGTCACAGTAGTGTCTACGTTAAAGAATAAAAAGAACGCCAAAGAAGTATAGGTGTGAGTGAACATTGACAACCGAATACAGAAGAAGTTGGTTTTGAAGGGACTTGACTTAGGGTTTGCTATACTATAAAATTAAGCTACAGACAGAAGTCTGTGTGGGATGTTTGTCAGAAGAATCCGGCTAAAAAAAACTGAAGAAATTGTGAGGGGTTCGTCAGATGCACCTGTAAAAAAAAGCTGAAGAGATTGTAGTATAGGGAGCCTCGGCTCCCTATTTTTTGGAGAGAATATGGATGTTAAATTCTGCTATATTAAAGAGGAGTTTTTCACAAAAAACTCTGATTTTATTAATATGTTAGATGCAGGATCATCAGTCAAGCAATCACATAGAACTCATTTATGTATACAGGTAGAGAGCCATAACGGGAAATACTATATTCCGTTACGCAATAATCTTGGCGATGAGATAAGGAAGTTCGGGCGAGTAGGTCATGCTGTTCCTTCTCAGTCCAGAGAGAAGGCCGGGCTGGATTATAGATATGCGCTTCTGATCGATGATGACAGCTATATTGAGTGGCAGAACGAAAGAAAGATACCAAAAGCTCAGTATAATAAGATTGAAAAAGAATTTAATGAGATAAAGAAGGAATTCGGAGTATATCTTAATGGATATATTAAAGCATATAAAAAACAACGAATAGACAGAGAACCATTATATAGGGTCTCAAGCCTTAGGAATTTCACAATATAGAGATAAGCATATTAACATATTTCAAAACCAACGACTACGATACGAAAGCACGTAGTCGTTTTTCTGTGTCCGGTGTTCAAGAAGAGAATGGTGTTACACAAACATAACAAATGCGTTTATCGCAGTCACGGCAGTGTCTACGTTAAAGAATAAAAAGAACGTCAAAAAGGAAGTATAGACGTGATTGGACATTGACAACCGAATACAGAAGAAGTTGGTTTTGATTTATAGGTAGTGCCGATATAAATTGACACGAACTCATGTTCGCAATATAATATAGCCAGGCATTACCAAAGGTAAGCGGTTCGCCTTTCGCCGGATATATCATCCGAGAACTCCCTAAGAAGGAGGTGCTTGTATGGGAAATCTGAAAGAAAGGTCATTATCAAGTAGTTCTATGCTCTTATGGACTATCCTTGGAACGCTGGCATCTATTGCAGGAGTAATTCTGACAATAGTGTTCAGGATCAAGGATAAAAGTAATCATAAAATGAAAGAAAGCAACCGCCACTCGCTAAAGTAGGTTGCTTTCTTTTTTAGAAATCAATAACTAAGGCGAACCGTTTGCTTCACGGTAATGCCTTTTATGTATATATCATAGCGTTGCCATGACAGTTTGTCAAATACATTCAAAACCAATGACCACGGTAAATCCGTGGTCGTTTTGCGTGAAGCGTTACGTAACTGTATTCGGCCATGAACCTTGATAATTTCATACTTTACATCAGGAAATATAGATGTTATATTCTGCTTGTAAGAAATGGAGGTCTATATACGTGAAAGAAAGACTTGTCTTATGGGAAGCTATGGAGGAAGGTCGAGCAGAAGAACGTAAAAACACAGAGCGTGAACGAAAAAACGCTGAGCGCGAACGAGAAAATGTTGAGCGTGAACGTAGAAGGGCTGAGCAAGCCGAAGCCCGAGTAAAAGAACTCGAAGCTCTTCTGGCGGCCAAATAACATAATAATCGCAACGAAGCAAATTAAAATGAACTCCCGATGTAAAGTATGAGATTACTTGCATCGGGAGTTTTTGTTTTAGAATAAAGGAAGCATACAGATTCCGTCAGATTGTAACAACTCATAAAAGAACATTGATAACCGAATACAGAAGAAGTTGGTTTTGATTTATAGGTAGTGCCGATATAAATTGACACGAACTCATGTTCGCAATATAATATAGCCAGGCATTACCAAAATGAAACATCCGAGAACTCCCTAAAAGGAGGTGCTTGCATGGGAAATCTTAAGAAAGGTTAGATCAAGTAGTTCTATGCTCTTATGGACTATCCTTGGAACACTGGCATCTATTGCAGGAGTAATCCTGACAATAGTGTTCAGGATCAAGGATAAAAGTAATCATAAAATGAAAGAAAGCAACCGCCACTCGCTAAAGTAGGTTGCTTTCTTTAAGTAACTGTAAACTGAGGCGAACCGTTTGCTTCACGGTAATGCCTTTCATGTATATAATAACTTTGCTAAGGCAGATTGTCAAATAGTATTTCAAAGCCAACGACTACGATACGATACGAAAGTACGTAGTCGTTTTTCTGTGTCAGGAAGTTAAAGAAGAATAGGCGAAATTAAACTTATGGATGTAAAGATTATTGTATCCCATAGGGTGGGAGTAGAAGCGGAAACTGTAAACAATCCAATATATATGAATGTTAGAGCTGGTGCAGTGTTCAGTCAGAATCCAGATGATTCGCTACAGGGAGATAATACCGGAGATAATATATCAGAAAGAGTTGCATCATTATGTGAATACACACCGCTTTATTGGGCGTGGAGGAATCTTGATGCGGATTATTATGGTCTTTGTCATTATCGACGCTATCTGTCTTTTTCCAACAAGGATGTTAAGTATTGGAAGTATTTAAAACTTGGTGAGATCAACAGTCTGTCAAAAGCTAACCAGAAGTTGTTACATATTGATGATGAGAACTACATGAAGGAATTAATATCGGATTATGATATGGTTCTTCCATATGAATATGACTCATCCTCAGACTGGATTGGCGACAGGAAAATGACCCTTAAAGAGCAGTGGCTTAAGGTTAATAAAAATTTCCTCACAGAACAGGATTTTGATGTTTTACTAAGCTTGATAAAAAAACATTCTCCAGAGTATTATGCACCAATGCTTGAATTTATGGATGGGCATAATTTTAGAGGATTTAATTGCTTTGTTATGAAAAAAGAACTCTTTAATGAGTTTTGTGAATTTGTATTTCCTATTCTTCTTGAGTTCGATGACCAGCTTGATAAAGAGAATCTGAGTGAATATCAGATGAGAGCCCCGGGATTTGCCGGAGAATGGCTATTTAGTATGTGGACACATGAAAAGGAGAAAGAATCCGGTATACGTGTGCTACAGAAGCAACTTGTAATGGTTGATGATCCTTTTGCACAGAAATCGCTTGAACCCAAGTTTGAACAGAAAACACCTCCGTTTGTGTTTATAGAAAAGGAAGACAATATCCCAAGATTGGCTGTAGCCATAGAATCTCTTATAAGCAGTAAACAGGGCAGAGATAAGCTTGACATTATCATCCTTCAGAAATGTTTGGACTCTCAGAGCTGGGAATGGCATACCCGTGATGAGAGTAACAAACTATTACTGGAAATGGTTGACGGGCGCAGGGATATATCCTTAAGGTTTTATAATCCAAAATCTGACATAGGAAGGATTAATCTGTCGCATTATATAAAGAACAGTGATGAAGAGGATTATTATTCTGCACTGATTCCATGGATATTATCTGATTATGATGAGGCTGTAATAGTCTCTGAAAATGTGTTCTTCAAAAAATCTCCCATTGAATGGTATGAAAAGAAAATAGCAGGTTCATATGTAGGGTGGGGATGTACAAGAAATCTGATTGATGATCAAAACAGAAAAGACGAGTATATTCCGGATCACAATCTGATTGTATGCAATCTTAAATATATCAGAGAGAAATATAAAAAAAGTGATGTCATTAACACATTGCTTAAGGATAGTGGTTATGTGAAATATATATGTAATTGCTATCAGAATGATGTGTCCTATATAGATGATAACGGACAATTCAGAGATGAATATACTCTTGATTATATCAAGGATGGTATACCGGCTAAGTATTTTAGATGTATACCCGGATTTGATGATGCATATGTTCTGATAGTCCGAGATTCTAAGAATATTGACATGTCACACGGAACCAGAATTGAAAAATTCTATTGGCGAATGGCAATTAAGACGGCTTTTTACAATGATCTGTTATCTGATTGGATGGACAGAAGATATAACAGGAGCTGGACCAGCAGAAAAATCCGTAATATGTGCAACATATCACCGATGGATGCGCGGTCTGACGAACAGATTTTAGCTGATTCATTCTTTCCAAGTGGCAGCACCAGACGTGAATTGATCAATAGGGTCATACCACAGGGGTCAAAACGCTGGAGCAATATAAAGGAGAAAACAAAGAGCTGGCTGAAATGATAAGTAGGAGGAGATATGAAAGTAGTTCTCTTAGCCGGAGGGTTTGGAACCAGAATATCTGAGGAGTCCCAATTCAAACCCAAACCAATGGTAGAACTGGGAGGAATGCCTATATTGCTGCATATTATGAAGCTTTATTCACACTATGGATATTACGAGTTCATCATTTGCGCGGGATATAAGCAACATGTCATAAAGGAGTATTTTGCAGATTACTTTCTCCATACTTCAGATATCACATTTGATTTCTCACATGGCACAAGCGAGGTGATGATACATGACAGTACCGTTGATCCATGGAAAGTGACTGTTGTTGATACAGGGTTGAATACCATGACCGGCGGTCGTGTGAAGAGAGTAAAGGATTACATAGGTGATGAGCCGTTTCTTCTAACCTATGGTGATGGTGTTTCAGATGTAAACATCGATGAACTTGTGAAATACCACAAAAATCATGGCAAGCTTGTAACTATGAGCGCATATAATGTCGGGCAGAGGTTTGGAGTCCTGAATATAGAAGAGTCCGGTGAAATTACTGACTTCAGAGAAAAGGCCGATAATGATGGTGGCCTGATTAATATTGGATTCATGGTTTGCCAGCCTGAGTTTATTGATTTTATTGACGGAGACCAGACAGTTTTAGAAAAGACTCCTATGGAGAGAGCAGCTAAAGAAGGTCAATTAATGGCATACAGGCATAAGGGCTTTTGGCAGTGTATGGATACTGTAAGAGAGAAGGAAAAACTTGAGGAGATGTGGGCATCAGGAACCGCACCATGGAAGGTATGGTAAGTCATTAACTGAAAATATGAAAGGATTCTATAAATGCAGAATGTAGTAATTACAGGTGCTGATGGATTTGTAGGAAGTAATACAGTTAAGTACTTCTTGGGTAATGGAATCCACGTATTAGCACTGGATATAGGCGATAAACCGCATCGATTGGAAGCCGATAAGCTCCTTGAATACATAAGCTGTGATATTGCTGACATTCAAAAACTAAAGAGTATTTTGTGGAGTGGTAAATATGACACGTTTATTCACTTTGCTTGGGCCGCTTCTGCTGGTGAAGGCCGGATGGATTATAATCTTCAGATGCAGAATGCTCTGAATACTGTGGAATGCCTTAAAGTAGCTAAGGAGTGTGGGATAAGCAGGTTTGTTTGTGCCGGAAGCATTATGGAATATGAAGTTGAAGCGGCTATGCGATCTCAAGGGTCGAAGCCGGGAATGCCGTATATATATGGTCTCGGGAAACAGACTGCGCATAGCCTGTGCAAGTGTGTTGCCGCAGATATTGGGATTGATCTTATATGGCCAATGATAACAAATGCGTATGGAGTAGGTGAACGGTCCCCAAGATTTGTTAATACTACTCTCAGAAAGATTATTCACAAGGAACCATTGCAATTTACTGCAGCTACTCAAAATTATGACTTTGTTTATGTAACAGATGTGGCAAGAGCCTTTTATCTTATTGCTCTTAACGGAAAACCATTCTGTGAGTATATGATTGGAAGCTCCAATGCAAGACCACTTAAGGAGTTTATCATAGAAATGCAGGAAGCCCTTGCACCGGAAGCCAAACCGCTATTCGGTGACATTCCATTTACTGGAACAAATCTTCCTCTTTCTGCATTTGATTGTTCTGATACAGAGAGGGATACAGGGTTTAGAGCAGAAATAAGCTTTGCAGAAGGAACAAGGATGACTATGGAGTGGTTGGAAAAAACAGATAAGGAGCTTCCTGTAAACTATTAAGTGGGAGTTGACGAAAGAAAGATACCTCGAGTAGATTTGGATTGATCAAAAAAACCTGTCGTAAGACGGGAAACC
>CAJOID010000080.1 GCA_905234595.1 uncultured Lachnospiraceae bacterium
ACTATGACATGACCTGCGGTATGACGGAAGGCTCGGATATAGATCATTACGATCCGGGATGCGGACTGGATGTCACGGATTACGGTACGCTGTCACTGAACAATACCACGCCCGAATGGACATCGGGCAATGTGTCACTGCAGGGCATCCTGTCGGACCCCGAAGGCGTAATCTGCGACGGCGGGTTCGGAGCGATGACATTCGATGCGCTGTCGGGTGAGATAACGGATACATCCTCAGACAGTATCACCGTATCCGAGAACGGAACATATACGCTCAGCATATCGGTGGATGAGGCCCGTTTCGATACGGCACAGGCTTCGGTCATGTTAAACGTCGCCAATATCGACCGCACCGGACCCGATATCAGTTCGGTCTCATATAACACGGGTGAAGCATGGGTCAGGAACAATGAGATCACGGTATCCGCGGTGGATCTGCAGCCCGACGGAACCCCGGGCAGCGGTCTGGCGGACGAGGCGTATTCATTTGACGGAGGACATACATGGCAGAGCAGTCCCGTCTATGTCTGCACCGAAAACGGTACGGTGGACATATGCGTCAGGGACTATTGCGGAAACGCTCCCTTAAGGAGCATCGACATCACCAATATAGACAATACGGGGCCCGACGTGAGCTACATATTCACACCGAACGTGTGGTATCAGGGCGACGGTGACAGGGAGTATACCTTCACGGCTGTCGATGAGGAAGCGGGCCTGCCCGATATGCCTTTCTCATACGACGGAGGAGAAACATGGACGGACGAGGTCATACTCGCCACTCCCGAAGCAGGCAGCTTCACGGTGCTGGTCAGAGACAATCTGGGCAATATCACCGAAGTGACCATCGATAACAGGTACAGCACGCGTCCCGCCCCGTCAGGCGGTGACGATGATGAACATCAGAACCCTCCGGCCGACGGCGGATCCGGTGACGGATCGGGACAGGATGACGGGGGTGGAGACGGCGGCGTCCGGGACAGGGACGATAAGGACGGAGGCGGACAGACGGTGACGGCAGCTCATCATACGGCTCACCCGGCAGCGGCACAGGCGGCGGTGACGGAGATAACGGTAACGGCGACGTTGATGCATCAGGCGTTGGGGACGGACAGGGAGATGACAGCGCGGATACGGACAGTTCCGAAGCATCTGTATACTTCGAACAGCTGCCGACATCATCCGCAGGTGTAGATATCTCCGGCACAACGGGTGTCAAAGCGCATACTCCGTTCTACCGGACCACGGCATTTAAGGCGGCGGCATCCGTCGGAGGCGGTCTCTTGGGCTGCGGGATACTCGTGCTCATGTTCCTCCTGCTCTACTCCGGCGTGATCGTATACACATACGACGGAGACAGGTACAGACTGAACGGCTTAAAGCCCGTCAGGCGTTCCGAACGCGGCAACTATATATTCTTAAGTGCGGAATTCATGGACAATACTTATTCGAGCAGATACAAGCTCAGACTCGGCCGGATCTATGTAACCAGACACCGGGATGAACTCCTGGGCATCAATGCGGACGGTGAATGGAGTACGGTCAGTGTGGAGAGATTCGTCTACGCGGTACTCAAACACGTTCCCCGTCAGTGAGTCTCACGTTTCACGACCAGTGAACGGATAAACACGGGTATAAGTATGCCTGCTGCCAGGTATACACATTTCCACGGATACATATCTCCGGGCAGATACACATATACGGCATCGGTGAGATAACGCGTCATATCGGGAGGTGTCATGTCTTTGATACACAGGCTTAAACCGTACATGATCAGATCGATCACCCGGAAAACGGCGACATGATGCATCATGATATGGAAACTCGATGCACCGATACGGTCAAGTGCATACCCCGGAGAACTGTCCGTGATCATGCGGGATATGCGTAGCCACAGCCATGTACCCGTGACTGTAGTGGCATACGGCACCCATGCATATGAGGCAAAAGAAGTACACCATACGACGCTGAAGTTAAGAAGTCCCTCCGACAGGCTGTAGATGATGAGCTGTACCGCACACAGCGCCCCCAGGCACACGGCATCGGGGATGCGCTTATCGTATTCTTCCAGGTGCGAGCGGTACAATATGCCGAGTTCATATACCGGTATCATGAAAAGTATGCGTCCCGGAGTCTTATAAAGGCCCCATACATGACCGCCCTGCGCCAGATATACGGTCGCTATGCCTGCTGCCAGAGTACATACGAACATGATTACATCCCTGTCAGTATGTATGCGCAGCAGGAGTTCGTCGGTCAGGCGGATGAGCGTCAGGAACCTGCGTGCCAGGATATTGATGACCTCGACGATGAACAGTGCGGGCACGAACCATGAAGCGAAATTCAGTCCGAACTGATGTCCTCCGAGAAAGGGTTCGATGAACAGATTACGGAGGGATATGGGCTGACAGAATGTGAAGCCGTACTTAGACAGCACGGTTGATATGATCCCGTAGATCAGATTGCATATATAGTAGGGAACCAGGAGCCTCAAGGCCTTGCGGCCGATGAACTTAAAGACACCCGTCTCACTCTCCGGCTTATAGAAGTAGCCGGATACGAACAGGAATATACATACATGGAAACTGTAATACGGAAAAAGACCGAACACCGATAGCTCGTTCATGTCCAGATGACCGAGTACGACGAGTATGATCGCAATACCGGTCAGTATTCCCATGGTCCGGTTTCTGTCAGTGTCTCTGCTCACGAAATCAGCCATCTCAATATACCGCCACTACGTTCTCCGGCATATGATCCTCTCCTATATCAAAGGACCATATGGAGTGCCCGGGCAGTCTGTGTTCGGTCAGATAATATCTGCCGTCTATGACTCCCATATAATACGGTGTACCGCCGCCCACGAAGTACTGATAGATATCGGTATATCTGCCGTGCTCCAGTCCCGCGAGATCATCGGTATATATGATCGTGGCGAAATCCTGGTTGCCGTGCACATCGGTCGATACCGTTATATAGTATCCGCCGGGCACGGGCATGATCTGTATCATACCGGCCAGTTCGTCCGGCACGGCATATCTCTTCCTGATCTTAAAATCGGACAGGCGGGCCTCTATGATCCGGCTGTTGCCGGATACCAGATATACCGAATCATCATCGATGGTGAAACTGCGCACATATACGCCGTCCAGTTCATCCAGTTTCATGACCCGGCTGATGTACATCCGTCGGCTTCCTTCGCTGCGCTCAAAAACATACATCTCCCCCGTCATGGAACTCCATACGTAGAAGCACCGGTCGGCTTCGTTATAGACTATGAAATGGGGACGCGTTCCGATATTCTCAAAGACCTGTGTATTGACGAACGTGCTTCCGTCATATTCAAAAACAAGTACGCGGTGGCGCTCGGTATCATCGACCAGATACACTTCCCCGTCACCTGCCACGGTATGTCCCTTATCGATATCCGATGTCATGACATACCACTCATTCATAGGTTTGCCGATGCTGTCGGAATAGATGACCTGATCATTATAGCAGTCCACGATAAAGTACAGATCCCCTATGTGGGTTATCTGTGTGGGTACGCTCAATGCCGTGCCGAGGTTACGGAGCGGCTCCGCTGCTTCGCTCCCGGTATCATCCGCTGCCTGATCATCCGCGGAAGTCTCGGTGGCATCGTAAGTCTGCGTGGCTTCTATATGGGTCTGTGTCACGGTGCCGCGGTCTCCGCAGGCGGTCAGCGCTGCTCCCAGCCACACACACAGCACTGCACATACGATTCTCTTTTCAGTCACTTTATAATCTGTCATGTATATCACGGATGCTCATGCCTCGCTCATCTGCAATGCGGGCGATGTCTTCATATTCGGGTTTTGATTTGGTCACGCCGTAACCCGTGCCTGTCTTGAAACGTACGGGACCAAACTCTGTATCGCGGGTCTCGATGCGCGTATCCATATAGCGGCGCTCCACATCACGCCTGCGTATGCCCCATGTGGAAGTATGCTTAAAGAACAGTGCCGTCATGCTCTCCTCGTCTTCGGATCTGCACAGGACCGTCAGCATATATCCGGGGCGTTCCTTCTTCATGTATACCGGTGTGAAGAACACATCGAGCGCTCCGGCTTCTCTCATCGCTTCCGCCGCATAGCCCAGAGCCTCTCCGGTCATATCATCTATATTCGTAGCAAGTTCCACCACGCCCGTGCGTGATGTTCCCCCTGCGGATGCGCCTGCTGAAGCGGATGCATCACCGGCCGGTGACCCCAGCATCGCACGCACGCAGTTTGCTCTCTCGAAATCTTTGGTCCCGCAGCCGTAGCCCGTATCATCTATGCTCATCACGGGCATATTACGGAACTCCTCCGCATAGTACTTAAGCAGAGCGGCACCGGTGGGGGTACACATCTCGCCTCTGATATCTCCCGCATATACGGGGATGCCCTCGAGCAGATATGCCGTGGCAGGTGCCGGCACGGGCACGATACCGTGCGCGCATTTCACCTCGCCGAATCCCACGCGTACGGGAGAAGCATATATATGGGCGGGTGATATCATCTCGATCAGACGGCATACTCCGAGCACATCGATCACGGCATCCTTCATACCCACTTCGTGGAAATGTATCTCGCTCACTTCGGCATTATGTGCTCTCGATTCCGCTGCGGCTATCAGGTCGTATACCGCACACGCATCGGACTTAACCTTATCGGAAAAGGACGTGGCATCTATCATCGCATGCACGTCCGCGAGAGACGCGTGATGGTGGTGATGATAATGGTGATCGTGATCATGTTCGTGATGGTGCTCGTGATCGTGATCGTGATCATGGTCGTGGTCATGGTCGTGGTGATGATGCTCATGCATCTCTTCGGACTCTTCCTCTCCGTCTATGAGTACGGACATGTGAGTCCCCGCTATGCCTGCCCTGGTGACGGGCCTGGCTTCCACGCGGACGCCTTCTATCCCGGCAGAGCCTATCTCCTCCAGGTACTTAACCCGGTCCGCCTCATCCAGCAGTTCATACAGAGCCGCACCCAGCATGTCTCCGGCTGCGCCCATGCCACACTCCAGATACAGTATCTTATCCTTGTTCATCTTTTACCTCTTATTCACGTGATGCGGTCACCGCCGCACCGAATCCGTTATCTACATTCACCACACTGACTCCGGCGGCACATGAATTGAGCATGGACAGAAGCGCCGAGATGCCTCCGAAGCTCGCACCGTAACCGACGCTGGTCGGTACCGCTATGACAGGACAGCTGACCAGTCCTCCGACCACACTGGCCAGAGCGCCCTCCATGCCAGCCACCACGATCAGCACACGTGCGGATCTTATCTCTTCCTCTCTGGACAGAAGTCTGTGGATGCCCGCTACTCCGACATCATTGATCACATGTACGCGGTTGCCCATCACTTCAGCCGTCACGGCAGCCTCGCGCACGATGGGCAAATCACTCGTACCGGCAGATACTATGGTGATGTTGCCGACGGGGGCATCAATCTTTCGCCAGTCGACTACGCCTATACGTGCATCCCGGTCATAGTACAGAGTATGTGCATGCTCTCCGGCATCACCGTCCGTCGAAGCATCTATGGTGCGCGCCAGATATCCGGCAGACTCGTCGGATATACGCGTGAGCAGTATGGTATCGAGTCCGCGGTTTAACATCCCCTCCACAATGCCGGCTATCTGTTCCGCCGTCTTGTGCCCGCAGTAGATCACTTCCTGCATTCCCGTACGCCGGGTCCTGTCCAGGTCGATATTTGCATATTTCAGATCCAGATTTTTATCATTCTCCATATTTATTTATTATAAAAGGTTTTTGACTTATAATAAAGAACTATGAGAATTCTGATGATCTTCACCGGAGGTACCATAGGCAGCACCGCCGGAAGTGAATACATAGGGATAGACCGTGACAAGCCCTACAAGCTCATAGAAGCCTATCGCTCAAGATACGGCCGGACTCCCGATATCGATACGCTGGAACCCGTCTCTATGCTCAGCGAGAACAGCAACGGCAGGAGCATCTCTGCGATCACGGACTGCGTGAGCACTCATATCGATGAAGGCTACGACGGCATCATCGTCACCCACGGCACCGATACCATCCAGTATACGGCTGCGGCCCTGGGATATGCACTGGGAAACTGCTGCACTCCTGTATGCCTCGTATCGAGCGATCGTCCCATAGAGGATCCGGATGCCAACGGACTGGTAAACCTCCATGCGGCGTTTCAGTTCATCCGGACACAGGCAGGCCGCGGAGTATGGGTGGTATACAGAAACCGCGGCGAGAGCACAACACGCATCCACAGGGCAACCAGGCTGCTGGCTCATCAGACCGCATCGGCTTCTCTGTACAGCCTCAATGACAGCCATTTCGGGGTAATGGATGATGACGGCACATTCACACCGAATGCGGATCATAAGGAACTCCCCGACGAGACCGGACCTTTAGGCAGCATAGCCCTGCCCCATATCTGCAGGAACATCATGCGCATAGTCCCCTATCCCGGCATGATCTATCCGGACGTTCCCGGCGATGTGCACTATATCATACATGAGTCCTATCACTCAGGTACCGTATGTACCGCTTCGGCTACATACAGATCCTTTTTTGACCAGATGTATGCGAGACGCATCAGGGTATATATGACCGGCACGGCACGAGGTGATGCCTACGAAAGCACCGGAGCCTACGGCGATATGCATATCAGACCGGTACCTGACATAGCACCGGCTGCCCTGTATATGAAGCTGTGGATGGCGGAATGTGCGGGAATGAACGCGGACAGCATGATACATCTGTCCCTCGGGGGAGATGTGACAGGATAGGCTTGCCGGGCCGGATGTAAGATCGGACCGGCTGTAAGATAAAAAGTAAGCGGAGGCGGTATAAAACCGCCTCCGCTTCTTTGTGTAACCCCTGTATTACTCTTATACGATCCGCTTGGATCGACAGATCAGGCAAAAGGATTCTCGGTAGGATAAGGAAGAGATGCAGGCTGGTTGTAACCTAACTCATCCATCTCTACTCCAAGATACTTGAATACCTCGAACAGAGCCTTGCCATAGTGACCGAATGCAACGGCACCGTGGTGAGGGAAGTTCTTCTGGATCAGTACGTGGCGGTAGAATCTGCCCATTTCCTTGATCGCGAATACACCGATACCACCGAAGGATCTGGTAGCAACCGGGAGAACCTCACCCTGAGCAACGTATGCACGCAGGATATTGTCTGCTGTAGACTGCAGACGATAGAAGGTGATCGGTCCGGGTGCGATGTCGCCTTCGAGTGTTCCGTTGGTAACCTCGATAGGAAGCGAACGCGCCATGATAGCCTGATGTTGCATAGAGCAGGATGCAAGCTTCTTGGAGCAGGTATTGCCGCAGTGGAATCCCATGAAGGTATCGGTAAGTGTGTAATCGAACTTGCCCTTGATGGAATCTTCGTACATGCACTTCGGTACGGAGTTGTTGATGTCGAGCAGTGTAACGATATCGTCTGAAACAGCGGTACCGATGTACTCTGACAGACATCCGTAGATATCAACCTCACAGGATACGGGGATGCCGCGTCCGGTAAGTCTGGAGTTCACATAGCAGGGAACGAATCCGAACTGTGTCTGGAATGCGGGCCAGCACTTGCCTGCGATGGCAACGAATTCCTTGGATCCCTTGTGAGCATCGATCCAGTCAAGCAGGGTCAGCTCATACTGTGCAAGCTTGGGCAGTACTTCGGGCTTGTTGTTTCCGCTACCCAGCTCTGCTTCCATATCCTTAACAACGTCAGGGATACGGGGATCATCTGCATGCTTGTTGAATGCTTCAAAGAGGTCAAGCTCTGAGTTCTCCTCGATCTCTACGCCGATATTGTAGAGCTGCTTGATGGGAGCATTGCATGCGAAGAAGTTGAGGGGTCTGGGACCGAAGGATATGATCTTGAGGTTCTTGAGACCTGCAAGTGCTCTTGCGATCGGAACGAAATCATGAACCATATCGGCGCAGTCACCGGCATCGCCTACGGGATACTCGGGGATATAAGCCTTGATGTTGCGCAGTGCCATATTGTAGGATGCATTGAGTACTCCGCAGTATGCATCGCCGCGGCCTGCGGTAGTAACGGAATCATAATCCTCCTCAGCTGCTGCACAGAGCATAGCCGGGCCATCGAACTGCTGGATCAGCATGGTCTCTGATATCTCGGGGCCGAAGTTGCCCAGATATACGCAGAGTGCATTACAGCCCTTGTCCTTGATGTCCTTAAGGGCATTCTGCATATCGATCTCGCTCTCGATGATGGTGATGGGGCACTCATAGATGTCGGATGCATCATACTTTGCAGCATATGCATCAGCCAGTGCCTTACGTCTTCTGATCGTAAGCTCGGCAGGGAAGCAGTCACGGCTGACGCCTACGATACCGATCTTAACCTTGGGAATGTTGTTCATAAATAAACCTCCTTATTAAATATCTATATGATCTTGTCTTACTGAATCTTAGGGAACAGTTCCTTCACCGTAGGATATACGAGCTTGAACTGCTGATATCTCTCCTCATAGAGAGCAACGAGTGCGGGATCGGGTTCCACGGTATCGACAACCTTGACGATAGCGTCTGCTGCTGCCTGGACCGAAGCATACTCACCGCATGCCACTGCCGCGAGCATAGCGCCGCCCATGCCGGGGCCCTGTTCGCTCTCGATCACATCCACCTTGATATTGCAGATGTTGGCGATCATCTTTTTCCACAGGGGGGACTTGGCTCCGCCGCCGCAGATCTTGGTCCTCTTCAGATCTATGCCCAGGCTTCTGGCTACTTCGAGACTGTCACGCAGTGCAAAGGCAACGCCCTCGAGTACAGCCTGAGTCATGTCCGCACGTGTGGTATCCATGGTCATGCCGATGAAAGTACCTCTGGCGAGAGGATCGTTGTGAGGTGATCTCTCACCCATCAGATAAGGCAGGAAGTATACGTGATTACGTCCCAGTTTATCCTCTGTGATGGCCTTCTGCTCGGCCACGAAATCCTCTGTGCCTATGATGTCCTCTTCCCACCATTTATTGCAGCTGGCTGCGGACAGCATACATCCCATCAGATGATACGATCCGTCTGCATGATCGAATGAATGAAGAGCGTTATTCGCATCTACGCCGAACTTGCTGGATGAGATGAATACGGTACCGCTGGTACCCAGTGATATGTTGCAGGCTCCGTCGCCGACCGTACCGGTACCTACGGCTGCTGCGGCATTGTCACCGGCACCTGCCACGATCTTCACGGTGTGAGGCAGGCCGAGCTCATCTGCGATCGCGGGCACTATCTCACCCACGGTCTCATATGACTCAAAGAGTTTCGGCAGCTGCTCTTCCTTAACCGAGCAGATATCCATCATCTCTTTGGACCACTTGCGGTTCTTCACATCCAGAAGGAGCATGCCGGAAGCATCGGATACATCCGTGCAGTGTACTCCGCTCAACTTATAAGCTATATAGTCCTTCGGAAGCATGATCTTGGCTATACGTGCGAAGTTCTCGGGCTCCTTGTCCTTGACCCACAGGATCTTGGGTGCGGTGAATCCCGCAAAAGCGATATTCGCAGTATACTCCGACAGCTTATCCTTACCGATCACATTGTTCAGATAATCGGTCTCCTCGGTGGTGCGGCCGTCATTCCACAGGATAGCGGGACGGATCACGTTGTCATCCTTATCCAGGATCACGAGACCGTGCATCTGGCCACCGAAACTGATGCCTGCGACCTGCGACTTATCGGCACCGTCCAACAGTTCCTTAAGGCCGTCCATGGTCTGAGTGAACCAGTCCTCAGGCTTCTGCTCACTCCACCCGGGATGAGGGAATGACAGGTCATACTCACGGCTTACGATCTTTTTGATCTCACCGGAGCCTTCCATCAGCAGAAGTTTAACGGCACTTGTACCTAAATCTACGCCTATGTACAGCATCTTGCCTCCGTTTTACACTTTGGATTTTTGTGCAATATTACCTACTGACACAAAGAGTGCAATAATATCTTAGGATATTTTGCACCCTTTTGCAATTCGAAATATTGTCATTATGATATGAATTATTTACATTTTGGTACGCACTTCGATGAGGGGTCCGCCGGTACCGTTTATATAGTCTCCGGTGATGGTCACGCGGCCTATATTATCGTCCTTGGGGATCTCATACATGATGTCCAGCATGAACTCCTCGATGATCGATCTGAGCGCTCTCGCACCCGTATCAAGTTCAAGCGCCTTCTCCGCTATCGCCTCGAGCGCATCATCCGTAAACTCCAGTTTCACCTCGTCTATCTCCAGGAGTTTCTGATACTGCTTGAGAATGGCGTTCTTGGGCTCCTTCAGGATCTGTACGAGCATATCCTTATCAAGCCCCTTGAGAGTGAATACCACGGGCAGTCTGCCTATGAACTCGGGGATCATGCCGAACTTGCGCAGGTCCTCGGTCTTGACCTGCATGAGTATGTCATCGGACTTCTCCGATGAGTCCTTGATGATCGCAGAATATCCGATGCCGGTCTGCTTGTTCAGTCTCTTGCGGATGATATCCTCGAGATCCGGAAAAGCACCGCCGCAGATGAAGAGGATGTTACGAGTATTGACCGTCACGAGGGGCACCATCGCATTCTTGGAATTAGAGCCCACGGGCACTTCTATGTCGGCGCCCTCCAGGAGTTTCAGCATACCCTGCTGTACCGACTCACCGCTCACGTCACGGGAGTGTGTCTCGGCCTTCTTGGCTATCTTGTCTATCTCATCTATGAACACTATGCCCTGCTCGGCCTTGTCGACATCATTGTCCGCAGCCGCGAGCAGCTTGCTGATCACGCTCTCAATATCATCTCCGATATAGCCGGCCTCGGTCAGCGATGTGGCATCGGCTATCGCGAGCGGCACGTTTAACAGTCTCGCCAGCGTCTTGACCAGATATGTCTTGCCGCATCCCGTAGGGCCTATCATGAGCATGTTGGACTTCTCTATCTCGATATCATCCATCGTATCGGTGGCCACTCTCTTGTAATGGTTGTAGACGGCCACGCTCATGACCTTCTTCGCATGCTCCTGGCCTACGACGTACTCGTCCAGAGAGGCCTTGATCTTATGCGGGGCCGGTATGTCCTTTATGTCTATGATCGGCTGCGGCTTCTCGCCTTTCCTGCGCCTCTTCAGTTTCTGCTTGTTCGGGATGCCTCCTTCGCCCTGCAGATCGGCCATGTTCATGATGCTGATGTTCGGATTGTTCAAGAGGCCCTGATAATCGAAGTTGGTGGAGACGGTGGTCATGGTCTTGTTCATGCAGTCGGCGCATATGCATATGCCCTGCATCAGATGGAACATTTTGCCGGCCTTGCTCTCCGGCCTCCTGCACACGAAGCAGACGTCCTCACGGTCACTGTCATCCTCCGGGCCGTCGCCGGTCTTATCCTCCGCACTCTTCGCGGCGTCATCCTCCGCAGCGTCGTCCTTCGCAGCGCTGTCTTCCGCTGCTTCAACAGTCTCAGGGACGTCATCCGTCACTTCTCTATAGTCATTGTTGTTATAGTCATCATTTTTCATGACTACATTTTTACATTTTTATCGCGGGATAGGAAGAGATTTTACGGAAATTTAATCAGATTACCCATTTTTTAAGACCGGGGATCAAACTTACGGCCCACGCGATCAGCACGGATATGACCAGATCCGCCAGAGTGAGCAGTGGCATGGATATGAAGGGTGAGCATACGGACGCGGTGATCCCCAGTTTCTTAAATACTATGATGCCGAAATCATGCGCCATATATACGCCGAAGCTTAAGCCCGACAGCCACAGCACGATCTTCATGATACGTGACGACGGGTCCACGGATGCGAATCTTTCTCTGAAGAAAAGGAAAGCGGCCAGGGAATACAGCGGTACCCCGGCGGTATAGTACTCATGAAGCTCGGAATTGGGGAACTGCATGGTCAGGACGTATATCGTGGTGGATGCCACGGTAAAGACAAAGCCCGCCAGTCCCAGGCCGTATACGATCCTGCGGGCACGGTCAGTGAACTCCTCGGAACCGAACAGGTATCCGGCCAGATAGTAGAATACATATCCGGTGATGAACCGGAACTCGAGCCTGTGCGTATATTTCGCGGTATGCTCGTAGATCACCGGTATCATCTCTATGGTCGGGATCAGATAGGAGATCACATACGATACGATCAGGAAGTACTTGAGAGCCTTACGATCGGCAGCTATGGCGCGCAGTGCAGGCGTGATCCCATACATGGGGATGATGATGTACATGTACCACAT
>CAJOID010000081.1 GCA_905234595.1 uncultured Lachnospiraceae bacterium
TCAGCTTTGTGGGCCCCGTCATCATCTACTCTTATCTGCAAGGCATCGGTGTCATCGACGACCATCTGGAGGGCTGCCCCTGCAAGGCGACCCTGTGATTTCCTTACTTCTTCACAGCCACCAGGCAGCCTGCGCAGACCAGGGCGGCAGAGAGCCACAGCAGCCAGATCACAGGCTTCACGCTGATACTTGTCTGCACCGGCAGAGCCATTTTCCTCAACAGGCGGTATAGCTTCCTGCAGCCTCTCGTATACCTCTTCCTCTACGGATTTCTGTTCGTCGCGCCCGCAGGATGAGAGCAGCATGCAGGACAGAAGAAGCACGGAAAGTGCAGCGTTCAGGTGACGGGTTCTTTTATTGTTCCTTATATGTATGTTTGTATTTTTCATGACATCAGTATACTCCATAATGAGATTATAAAATTATAATGTTTTCTTAAGATTCCTTAAACATGAAAACATGTTATACTATCTGAAACACCGATACCATACGGGAGGATGAGTCATGTCTTATGATGTTAACACGGCACGTGAACTGGTACTGAAAGCATGTAAGGAATTACAGGACCATAAGCTGATCGTCAGGACCTGGGGCAATATAAGCGCCAGGGTGGATGATGACCGTATAGCCATCACTCCCAGCGGACGTGACTACGATACACTGACTGTGGAAGATATCGTGATCACGGATGTGAACGGTAAATACGAAGGCGATATTAAACCATCCAGTGAACTGGGGGTGCATCTTGAGTGTTACCGCCTGCGGCCGGATGTGAACTTCGTGGTGCACACACATCAGACATATGCGTCCGCACTCAGTGCACTTGGCATGGATATCAGGCTTGGCCCCAGAGTGTCCGACAGGACCAGGTCGCTCATCGGACCTAAGATCGTATGTGCGGAGTACGGACTGAACGGATCGAAAAAGATACGTCAGGCTGTCGGATATGCCATAGAGACGAATCCGCATACCAACCATGTGCTTATGAAGAATCATGGTGTGGTATGCCTGGGAACCGATCATGATAACGCTTTTCACATAGCGTTTACACTGGAGAAACTGTGTGGGAAGATATATGACTACTATTGTACTGACGGTGCACCGCTTGTAGAGCAACTCAAGCAGCGTAAGGAGTATAAGGCTGCGCAGGAGGTACAACAGGCTGCGGAGCATATGCCGGCCGACGAAACCGGGCATGTCACGGGTGGTGGCCCGGATCCGATCACAGTAGTACAGTGTATCCCCGAAGGCGTGGATCCGGTGAATGAACCTTATGGCATATGGATACTGCATGTCCGAACACCGTATGTGCTTAAGATGAGCGAGCGTGATGAGACGATGAAGGCTTATCTCGATGATCTGGCTCAGATAACGGGACCGTCGGTCGGCTGCGTTTCGGCAGGAGCCGACAGAGCCACACTGTTCAAGGTATTGGGTAAAGGCAATGCTGTTCTCGTGGAGGGTGAAGGAGCTTATTGCACCGGAGTGACTTACGATGAGGCACTGTGTGTGGCTGAGGTCCTTGAAAAAGGTGCCACAGCGGCTTACGTGGCCTGCATCAGAGGCGTGGAGCCCATTCCGCTGCATGATGCCATAATAGACAGATATAAATATGTAAAGAAGTACTCCAAGCTGAAAACTGCCGAAAGTACTGATTGCAAAAACGATTGTAAGTGTGACTGTAGATAAATGAGGAGACCATTATGAAAGAGATAAAAGGCGGAGTGTGTGCAGCCAAAGGATTCAAAGCATCAGCTTATGCGGCCGGTATCAAGTATCAGGGCCGTACCGATATGGCGATGCTGTATTCTGAGGACCCCTGCACCGTAGCAGGTACATTTACTACCAATATATTTAAGGCGGCTCCCGTAGTGTGGGATCGCGATATCGTCTATAACAGAGGCCGTGCCCAGGCAGTGGTGGTCAATTCGGGTATCGCAAATGCATGTACCGGAGAGGAAGGCATGGATTGTGCAAGACACACTGCTCAGGCTGCAGCAGAGGCACTTGGTCTGGAAGCAGAGGATGTTTTCCTGGGATCCACCGGAGTGATCGGCATGCAGCTCCCCGTAGAGAAACTTAAAGCGGGTGCAAGGGCACTGGCGGAGAAACTCCGTGACGGCGAGGAGGCTGCAAACGAGGCAGCCAGAGCGATCATGACCACTGATACTCATGAGAAGGAGATTGCTTATGAACTTGAGCTTGGAGGTACCACAGTACATATAGGAGGTATGTCCAAAGGTTCGGGAATGATCCATCCCAATATGTGTACGATGCTCGGATACATCACGACCGACGCCGCGATATCACAGAAACTGCTTCAGAAGATACTCAGTGAAGTGGTAGTTGATACCTTCAATATGATATCGGTCGACGGAGATACGAGTACGAACGACACATTGCTCATCATGGCGAACGGAATGGCCGGAAATAAACAGATAGACAGCGAAGGGGAGGATTATGACCTTTTCCGCGATGCGGTGTATGCGGTATGCCTGCATCTGGCGAAGGAGATGGCTGCGGACGGAGAAGGCGCCACCAAACTCGTGGAGTGTACGGTCAGAGGAGCCGATACCAAGGATCATGCACGTACACTGGCTAAATCTGTCATTTGCTCGTCCCTGACCAAGGCAGCCATGTACGGATGTGATGCGAACTGGGGAAGAGAATTGTGCGCTCTCGGATATTCAGGGGTTACTTTTGATCCCGATAAAGTCGATATGTATTTTAGAACGGGAGATCACGAACTGCTGATCTTCACCCATGGCATGGGAACCGGATACAGCGAAGAAGAGGCTTCGCAGATCCTGTCCGCAGATCATGTGGAGATCATTGCTGACATGCATATGGGCGAAGACAGCGCGGTTGCATACGGATGTGATCTGACGTATGATTATGTTAAGATCAATGCGGATTATCGGAGTTGAGTTATAGCCGGAAGGCGGTGATACTTATGAAGTACAGACGTATAGATCAGGATACGATACAGTGCATAGTTACGGGCGATGACATGAATGAACGCGGTCTGACTATGGGAGATATATTTGAACGGAGCGAACGCGCCGAGGGCTTCTTAAGGGAACTTATCGAAGAGGCCCATGAAGAGGTCGGATATGATCTGACCGGACCCAGTATTGCGATGCAGATCACCCCTGTTCAGGATGACGGTATGATCATCACCATCACGAATGAAAAGAGCACGGGGCTGCTCAGTTTCCTCGAACATATGAGAGATGTGATGGCAGCTCTGGCCGGAGGCCAGCTGACGGGTGAGGAGCATGATTTCAGCGGATCCGCTACCGGAGAAGCACCGCGTTACTACGAGGAGACTCCCGCAAATACCGATCAGCCCGAGGATGTAAGGGTATTTGAGTTTACATCGATGAGTGATGTTCTGGAGTTTGCCAGGGACGGATTCGTTGCGGGACAGGTTAAGTCCGTGTTCGGAACAGCAGATGACAGGTATTATCTTGTGGTGACCAAGAACAGATGCTCATGGAAGAATTTCAACAAACTGTCTGCCAAGGCTTTTGATTATGCCAATGTTATAACCGATGTGCGCGGTAAACTCATATACTTAAACGAGCACGGAGAAGGCATAATAGAGTCCGGAGCGCTTACTGCACTTAAGAAGATCGCACAGGGCAAATAACGCTTGATTATTGGAACGCTGTGTGATAGAGTATAGTTTGTGTTTTGTAATGGAGGATAGAAATGGCAGTACTTAGAACTATACTTACTATCGTATATATCATAGCTTGTCTGGCTCTTGTTGCGGTTGTACTCCTGCAGGAGGGCAAGTCGGCAGGCCTGGGAGCTATATCAGGAGCAGCAGAGACCTATTGGGGCAAGAACAAGGGCCGTTCCATGGAGGGTAAGCTTGTGAAGTTTACCACCATACTGGCGGTGTTCTTCATCGTATTTGCGATCGTTTTAAACCTCAAGGTATTCTGACAGAACTAAAGATCCGGCTCCTGCTTATGCAGGAGCTTTTTTATTCACCATATATATCATGAGTACGGAAGCGACTAAGCTTGTAGCTAACAACAAAAAAGCATATCACGATTACTTTATAGAAGAAAAGTTCGAATGCGGCATCGTGCTGCACGGGACCGAAGTAAAGAGTTTGCGTATGGGCAAATGCTCCATCAAGGAAGCCTTCATCCGTATCGAGAACGGTGAAGTCTACGCATACGGAATGAACATCAGTCCGTATGAGATGGGAAATATCTTTAACAAGGATCCGCTTCGTCCGAAGAAACTGCTCCTGCATAAAGCAGAGATAAATAAATTAAACGGGGCGGTGACCAGAGACGGATACACGATAGTGCCTTTGCAGGTGTATTTCAGTCAGGGAAGAGCTAAACTGGAGATAGCTCTTGCAAAGGGTAAGAAACTATATGATAAGAGAGCGGATATAGCGAAGAAAGATCAGAGGAGAGAGCACGAGAGAGAATTTAAAGTAAAAAACCTGTACTGATTATATATGTTGCGTACGGTTTACATAATATGGGCCAGTCAAGGTTTCGACAGGGATCATGAAGCGGAAGAAGCACGCCGAGGATGGTGGACACCTCGTAAATCCGACACCGAAGAATAATCGCTAACGACGATTACGCACTGGCAGCAGCGTAAAGCCTGCCTCACCTTCGGGTGATAAGCCCTCACGATAACGCCGCTATACTCGTGTGGGTTCAAAAGCAGCGGCTGCAGACTGTAAAGCAAGTTCTCGAGAAGCAGTTTAAGACTATCGCGAACCCGGGGATGCAAAGTCTGTCCGTTATCTTATTCCCCAGGTATGAAGACGGAATAAGCGTGTAGAAGAGACGTGAATTGGTTTTTGGACGCGGGTTCGACTCCCGCCTGGTCCACTTGACCGCGAGGTCGATGACACTCATAATATTCATATGAGTGAAAGGCAAAGGTCAATATAATGAACATAGAACTTCAATGCTGTGCTTTATTTATTATCTTTACGATCGCAGTTATGTTCATACGCGAGAAAAAGCTTGATCTGATGAATCGCAAGCTTTTTCAGCGTGCCATTCTGGCGTGTTTTGCCTGTCTGATCTTCGATATACTGTCAGTCATTCTGATCAATCTGTCCGTGTTCCGCGGATTCAGTATCGCAATAACCGAGATGGTATGCAAGTTCTATATCATGCTTCTGGTCCTTCAGGGCTATTTCGGCTATGTATATGCTTCGACAAGTTTGCTTCCCCGGGAAAAGATGTGGGCGGTCATAGTCAGGTACCTGTCTCATCTGGTATTTGGTATCGGTGAAATAATGATGCTGGTGCTGCCCATCGGTTATACCGCATCCGGCCGCATTGTTTATTCATACGGTCCGTCGACATCCGTGGCATACGCTCTGTCTGCGGTTTATATTCTGGCTACGATAGTCACCACGATCGCTTACAGGAAACATATGCCGGGAAGAAGGTTCATCGCCATGCTGCTGTGGCAGGGGCTATGGCTTCTGGCAGCTGCCGTACAGTTTATACAGCCGCAGCTTCTTCTGGTCGGATTCGCATCGGCTTTCGGCATGGTCATACTGTATATCCAGCTGGAGAACCCGAGTGAATATGTTGACGGTTCCACCGGTCTTTTCACCATGAATGCTCTTTCGGCCTATGTTCATGACAGGTATAAATTCGATAAGCAGTTCTCGTTATTCACAGCCAAGATCCATTATCTGACCAATTATGTGGATTACAATATGGAGCAGGCGGCGGTCATGCGTACTGCAAGGGCTCTGGTAGCTCTCGGTCCCGAACCCGCTTTTCGTATCGATGATGATACGTTCTGCGTTGTCTATGATGTCAAGGAGCGTATGTTTGAGAGAGCTGCCAATATCAAGATGCAGAAAGACGGCGTGACCGACCTGCCGGCAAAGGGAACCTATCTCCTGATACCGGACAGTACACAGATGAGCGGTCCGGACGAATTCTTCCGGTTCCTTCATACTTATCTTGAGGCAGAGCAGGAGATAACGATAGCCGATGAGAAACTGGTACAGCGTCTGCGGGATCAGAACAGGATCAAAGAACTGATCGACGAGGCACTCCGCCTGGATAGGGTGGAGGTCTTCTATCAGCCGTTTTATAATGTCAGGGAATTCTGTTTTGATGTGGCGGAAGCTTTGGTTCGCATAAGGACACGAGACGGTAAGATCGTTCCTCCCGGAGAGTTTATACCGGTCGCGGAAGAAACGGGACAGATCATCCCGCTGGGTATCCGTGTCTTTGAGAAAGTGTGTGAGTTTCTTTCAAAGGGGGAAGCTCTCGAGGCAGGTCTTAAACAGGTCGAGGTCAATATTTCGGCCGCACAGTTTGATTTTGATAACCCTACCAAGTTCGTAACGGAGATGATAGAAAAATACGGAGTAGAGCCAGGCTGTATCAATTTGGAGATCACGGAAACCGCGGCTGCCAAGAACCGTGACATTATGCTGGAGAATATGAACAGGCTGATCGAGAAGGGTATCGGCTTTTCTCTGGATGATTTCGGTACCGGCCGGTCCAATATCGATTATTTCGTAAATATGCCCGTAGAGAATATCAAATTTGACTATTCCTTCACTCAGGGGTTCTTTGAAAACGACAAGACCAAATACGTCTTGTCCGGAATGATGGATATTCTGCATAAGCTGGATATGAACATAGTCGCAGAGGGTATTGAGACCGAGGAACAGATGAAGGTCATGTCGGAACTGGGGATCGAATACATACAGGGGTATTATTACTCCAGACCCATCCCCGAAGATGAGTTCATAGCATTCCTGAAGGAGAAGAATCCCCAATGTCAAAAGTAAACTGGAAACCCGGAAACATGCTATATCCCCTGCCGGTTGTAATGGTAAGCTGTGCGGAGGAGAATTCCAGACCAAATATCATTACCGTGGCCTGGGCCGGAACGATCTGTTCCGATCCGGTCATGGTTTCCGTATCTGTCAGAAAAGAACGCTACTCTCATGACATCATAGAAAAGACCGGTGAATTCAGGATCTGACATACGCAACGGATTACTGCGGTGTGAGATCCGGACGCGATGTTGATAAATTCGCGGAGATGAATCTGACTCCCGTAGAGATCGAAGGAGTCTCGGCTCCGGCCATAAAGGAAAGCCCCTTAAGTCTGGCATGCAGGGTTACGGAGATAAAGGAACTCGGCAGCCACGATATGTTCATAGCCGAAGTGGTCGGTGTGATGGTCGATGACAGATACATGAATGAATCGGGCAAATTTGAATTGAATTCTTCCAAACTGGTTGCATACTCTCACGGTGAGTATTTCGGCCTGGGACAAAAGATAGGTAAATTCGGTTATTCGGTAAAGAAAAAATGAGCAGTGATAAGAATGAAAACATGAAGCTTAAGTGGCTGGGTCAGATGGGACTGATGATACAGTGCGCGGATCCTCATGCCTTACACTGCACACGCATGACGAATTCCGCATCCTCCATGCGCAGTCTGATACGGTACAGATCATGATCCCAGGCGAGCTTAAGCCGGGCATCGGTGATGGGGAGCGTTTCCGTTGCAATGACCGAAGCTCCGGTAAACGTGATCACCGCATCTCCGAGTATATAAGTGTCTAAGGAATCTGTCTGCTCCACCGGTTCATATGTGATGAAGTTCAGTATCACGTCGTTTATGCCGGTGGTATCCGTCAGAGTAAATGTCTCTGAAGAAGCATCAAGAGTCATCTTGCGAATATAGTGATCTCCGTCTGAGTGCCTGTCAGGAAGAGGATAGGCATCTTCTATATGCATCGAGATCGTCTTGCTCTTATCTCCCAGATCGCAGTTTACACTTGTTGCACGGTATTGTTCACCGTCCTTCTGATCCAGCCCGTCTATCGTCGGCAGGTTATGATATCCCGACTGCATGGTCCATATCTCATAGCGGTCCCTCGAAAAAGTCTTGCGCGAATAGGTTTCCACTCCTATATCCACGAACACCGGCTTATCATCCATATACAATATGAAACTGCCTGTATCGTTGTGATTGTGATTGTCCGCATTATCCCCGGCTTTTGCAGCCAGAACAAAACGAGGGGTTCTGGCGACCATTACTCCCACGCTGGGATAGTATATATCCCGGGCGAGGATCGGAGGTTTATCCGACATATCTTCGTGATACTTAAGGGCCTCTCCGGCATAAGCGATGCTGAGCATCCGGCAGAACAGGTTCAGCTTCAGACTCTCATCCGCCAGCAGATTGCCTGAGTTAAAGGCATGGTAAACATCCTCTGCGGCAGCCTCCAAAAGAGCATCGAGATGGCAGGCCTTACCGAACAGGAACTCCCTGACACCCATGCGTCCCGCTTTGGCAGAACAGTCGGAGAAGTTTACATAATATTCCCCGCATGCATGCACGTTTACTATATAAGAAGCGATATTCCGGATCTTGGGGCTGTTCCACATGTCACCGAATGCATCGCCTGTAACGCGATTCAGTATATCCATGCAATGGAAAAGGCACAGTCCGGCATGGCGGTAATACTGTGCACCTTCGTCACAGCAGCCGTCCTCACCGTAATCCTTCATGAAGCAGTCCAGACTGTAGGCAGCCTGTCTGATCACATTCATGCGTATGTCACTGTCAAGTGGGAGAAGGAAAGCGGAGAGCAATACATTCTGCGTGCACCACGGTGTCCAGTTGCACATTGGTTCATCACCGTTGCCCATCCACCAGAAATGGTCGTTTAAGTAAGGGGTGATCAGCCGTTTGTCTGTCTCACTGAAGATGCGTTTGCAGATAAGCTCCGATACGGTGTCCAGTCTATCCTTAAGCAGATAGTACGTCATTGCCAGCAGAGCGGCTGTCTCACATGCGAAAAGATCGAGAACCGGCCTGTCTGTATCAGGGAGAATGATCTGGGGAGTGTCTCTGATATATGTATTATGTGCGGGCAGCACCCATGTGCTTTCTTCACAGATGCAGTATATCCCGTCTATGATGTCGTCGCAGTAGCTGGAATAATAGGAGTATGTTGTCAGCCGCGAATAGCCTGGGTTTACATATCTGAAAGACATAGCTTAGCCCTCCGCCGCCACTACCAGTCCTTCAGCTTTCAAGTCAACAGAACGGTCATTCTGCGGACTTTCAGCCGAGCCGGTAAGCACTTTTACCCAGAAAACTTTGTTGGTAGCCGCAACCTCGCTGACGGTGATTTCGCTTTGCCAGTTCGCCATTATCAGTGCCGTATCGCTGTCAGTAAAATTTTCGTCATTAGCAGCCTGCCAATTCGAGGTGTCCGAACCGTCAAAATAAATTCTCGCGCCGCCGTCAATCAAATAGCCGCTGTCACAACGGACGGCGCATTTCGCAATTCCTGTCTCGGATTTGCTGGTATCAAGTGTGAAAGACAGCGGCAGGGTCTCATCGCCGCCTGAAATTTCAGTGCCGTCAACCGCGTCTGCCGTCGGATTATTCATGTACAAATGAATGTGGCTCATAAAATCATTCCTTCCAAAATTCCAAGTTCGCCCAGTAGTAGCGGCTGAAATGCTCAACGTAGCCGTACTGATTAACTTTGACGCGGAGATTTTTCCACGTTCGTCCGCCTTCGTCCACAACGTCAACCAGAATCCTTTCGCACCAGTACAGGTTTAAAATTTCTGCGTCCGCCGCGCTGAAAGTTACCCTGCAACTCATTCCGTCGCCAGCTTCGATATGTCCAAAATCTTCCACAACCACGCCGCCAATGGTTTCAATCAGACGCTGCCGGTCATCAGGAACGACACGCCAGTTTTCGACACTGAGAGTACGAACGTCGCCAATCTGAATGTGCCTGCCAATCGGACGATTTATCTGAATCTTGCCGGTCTCGTCGACGTGCCAAACCGCGTAGTCAATTTTGCGCAGGGTATCAGCCGTGACATTCTGCCGCAAGCCG
This sequence comes from uncultured Lachnospiraceae bacterium, assembly GCA_905234595.1. Classification (GTDB taxonomy): domain Bacteria; phylum Bacillota; class Clostridia; order Lachnospirales; family Lachnospiraceae; genus XBB2008. The sequence goes on from CAJOID010000081.1 coordinate 9,903, forward strand.
TAAGCCAGTCTGGTATCACCGTGAATCTGCGCGAACTTTTTAAGCTGTCGGAGAGAATCAGCGCGAACGCCATTTTTGACGCCGAGCCTGCGCGACAAATCGCCGGAAATTTCTTCACTGCGCGAAATTACAATAATAACATCGCCGATTATTTTTGCAGTAGAAACGGTCTTTCTAAGCAGGTCACCAGATATTATTGCAGGCACGTTATACCGCACCACGCGCTTTGTATCGCCTGTAGCGGCGCCTTGAACGCCTGTTCTCGTCAAAGTATCTGCGATGACATTTTCGCTGGCGGTAAGCTTGCGATAGGTTCCAGCGCGTATGCTGACAAATTCCAGCACGAACGACTTGACGCAACGAATCAGCGCCGACATTTTCGCTGGCGGTAAGCTTGCGGCAGGTTCCACCGCGTATGCTGACAAATTCCGGCAAAACGACATCGCGGCAGGTATCGCCAATCACCGTGACGGTCTTTTTCAACTGCCTGTTCAAATCGCCGCTGGTATTTTCTGTACGGTTAATCAGCCTGCGCGAATCGCCGGTAGCAGCCTGCAGGATTTTAATTGCGCGGTCGGTATCAGCCGTAACATTTTCAGTCTTAGCAACCTGCCGGAGTGAATCGCCGTGGACGGTTTGACTGCTGAGAAGACGCCGCGTGGTATCTGCCAAAATTTCCTGCGCAGATTGAATTTCGCGCTGGACATCGCCGGTAACCAAATCAGTGCTTGCGAGTTTTCGCGCGGTATCGCCGCTGACTTCGACGCTGGCGCCAGTCTGCCTGAGCAGGTCGCCGCTGGCTGAATCAGTCTTAGCTACAATTCGCGCGGTGTTGCCGGTAATTCTGACAAGTTGCGGCGCACGGTAAACAGTGGCGTAAAATTCCGGCTTGACGGCGATATTGCCTTTCGGTATCCACGTTGCGTAAATTTCGGGCTTAATCGCCGTGCTCATGATTTATTCGCCTGCCTTCCAGCCCAGCTGCATATTCTGTAAATCTGCGATTGTCGTATCGCTGGCGACAGAAATTCCCTGCCAGATAACGGTATCGCTGGCGTCGCTCAAATTTGACGTGCCGTGCTCAGTGGTTACACCGCCGTTTTTGGAAATTGCCGTGAGGGAGGACAGTTGCTCGCCGGTACGATATGCAGGGTTGCCAACGAGTGCAATGCCGGTAACTTTTGAGTCACTGCCGTATTGGCTGATGAGTGCGCTGGCGTCAATCGTCTGCAGGAGCGTTTGTCCGACATTATCAGCAAGATAAATCCCGCCTTCCTGCGCAGTCATCGCGGTTTC
>CAJOID010000082.1 GCA_905234595.1 uncultured Lachnospiraceae bacterium
TGTTGCGTCTATATTCAATTTTCAGCCACCGAAAGATGGCTTATTTGTGTTGCCATTTATGTATTCTCTATCCGCTACCCTTCTGTTTCAAACTTATCATCTCCCATCACCTGCACAGCCATGCCCGAGGGCATACATTCGGTTAGCCTTAACTAACCGTGTCTCATTATAGTTAGCCGCTTATAAGTTGTCAAGCATACGGGAGTTCACGTAGTGATCCTGTATCAGGACTGCGGCTGTAATCTGCGTATACGGTCCAGAGCCTTCATAAGAGGAGTAAACAGGACCGCCGCGCCGATGAAGTTGGTCACTCCGTGAAGGATATCAAAGGGGATACCGGCTACCCACCATGCGAGCGCCGTGGCATAACCGCCCATGAAAAAATAAGGAATGGAGCACATGGCTCCGAAGAACAGGCCGAACATGGATGCGAGCACTACGAACGGCCATTGGGAAGATCTGTGTTTTCTGAGCAGACAGGTGATCAGGACCAGTATAGGCCATACATAGACATACATGACAGTCCACAATCCCAGTCCGTAGACTGCGCATTCCATACCCACAAAGCCCCAAACCGCAATAAGCGATTTGGGACCCAGGTACAGTGTAAACACGATGATAAGCAGCGTGACCAGCTCAACATTGGGTACCGCCTGAAGAGCAACTTTGACTACTTCGAGCAAAGCTGCCATGACACCGATCGTTGCTATATCCAGCACACTGAATATCTTTTTGTGTTCTTTTGTGTCATTCCCGGTATTACTGAACATAAACCTCATACACAAACTTAAAATCGTCTCCGTCGGCTACAGGCTGTGAATCGGCACCGAACATACCGTATTCATCGTTTACCAGAATAGACCAGTATGCACCGTCGGCATCATAATCGGCTGTTACACCGTTGATGGCTGTGATGTAGAGACCGTAATCGCCGTTTGTACCTTCATAAGAGAAATCACCGGCAGCTGTGAGTTCATCCATCACCTGGCTTAAGTATTCGGCATCTGTCTTAACGGTATAAGGTTTGGTATCGCCCTTATCATCCACTACCTCTACCGTAACACTCTTTGAACCCTGCTGTGCCTTGGGTGCAAGTGCGAAATACACTCCTGCCAGGATGGCGATCACCGCAAGCACGGCTACAACTGAAATGATGATCTTCGTTTGTTTTTTCATAGATACTCCTCTCGAAAAGACTTATATATTTACGTAGCGATGATACCAAAAGCGGGCTTCGGATTCAACATGTACGTATCCGGGGAAGAGCATGATATAATACGTTCATGATCGGGAGGAGAACAGAATCATGAATATAATAATAACCGGATTGATGATACCGTTTATAGGGACCGCGGCAGGATCTGCCTGCGTATTCTTCCTGAAAAACGATCTTAAGACAAATGTTCAGAAAGCGCTCACCGGATTTGCCGCAGGAGTGATGGTCGCTGCTTCCATATGGAGTCTGATCATCCCCGCCATCGACCAGTCTGCGAATAAAGGAAACTTTGCTTTTCTACCGGCGTTTATCGGATTCTGGCTGGGCATACTGTTCCTGCTCCTGCTGGACCATATAATCCCTCATCTGCATGTGAGCGAGGATCATGCGGAAGGCCCTGTAAGTCAACTGACCAGGACCGCCATGCTGGTCCTGGCCGTGACATTACATAATATACCTGAAGGGATGGCTGTAGGTGTGGTTTATGCCGGGCTGATGAGCGGATCCGCGAACATAACCGCAGGCGGAGCTCTTGCTCTCGCTATCGGGATCGCTATTCAGAATTTCCCGGAAGGTGCGATCATATCCATGCCCCTGTATTCCGAGGGAAGAAACAAGCCGAAATCATTTATTCTCGGAGTCCTGTCCGGCGCCGTGGAACCCGTCTTCGGAGGATTAACGGTCATTCTGGCTTCTTTTATAGTACCTGCGATGCCTTATCTGCTGTCGTTTGCCGCAGGTGCCATGCTCTACGTGGTTGTAGAGGAGCTCGTGCCCGAGATGTCCGAAGGCGAGCACTCACACTGGGGTGTAGTTGCCTTCGCGATAGGTTTCAGTCTGATGATGGCTCTGGATGTCGCTCTGGGTTGATCACAGTAAGCTCTCTACGCACTTATCAACATCATTCATCTTGGCTGTAGGCTCGAATCTGGCAACAACATTTCCGCTCCGGTCTACTACAAACTTGGTAAAGTTCCACTTGATCTCCGGATTGTTCTTGTAATCCCTGTCGATCTTCTTAAGCATCGTGCTCATGGCAAGTGCTGCAGGGCCTTTGCCGAATCCTTCAAAACCCTTCTGCTCTTTCAGATACTTAAACAACGGTATAGCTGTTTCACCGTTTACATCAGCTTTCTTCATCTGAGGGAACTGTGTGTTGTACTTAAGCTGGCAGAACTGATGTATCTCTTCATCACTCTCGGGCGCCTGGCCGGCGAACTGGTTGCAGGGAACATCGATCACTTCGAAGCCTCTGTCATGATACTTCTCATACATAGCCTCGATGTCCTTGTAGTGAGGAGTAAACCCGCAACCGGTCGCCGTGTTGACCACCAGGACTACCTTTCCTTCGTAATCTTTCATTGAAATCTCTTCGCCGTTAGCTGCTGTTACGCTCTGATCATAAAATCCCATAATGCTGACCTCCTTTGATTGGTTATCTTTGACCATATTATATTGTGCGCAATATAATATGTCAATAGTTTTTTATAAAACAATCCGGCACAGGTGTAAAACCTGTGCCGGACGCGATAAAGAGGTTTGGTTTATGAATGGTTATGCCGCAACTTTCGTTGTCAGCTTATCCGCTTCCGTATACTTCTTAAAGAAAAGCATGTAGATGATCCCGGCGAGAGCCGCAATCGCAAAAATAAGTCCGATCACACTTACGTGTCCCGTAAAGGCCCCGCCAAACTGATTGATCATAAACGCGATGACATATGCGAATCCGCACTGATAAGCAATCGCAAACCAGGTCCACTTCGGATTGTTCATCTCTCTCTTGATAGCACCGATAGCTGCAAAACATGGTGCGCACAGGAGGTTGAATACCAGGAATGAGAATCCGGTCACTCCGGTGAACGCTGCTGCCAGAGACTGCCATGCAGTCATTTCTCCGCCACCGTACAGTATACCCATGGTACCTACGATGTTCTCCTTTGCTACAAGACCTGTAATTGATGCAACGGCTGCCTGCCAGTTGCCCCATCCGAGTGGAATGAATATCCACGCAATGACGCTTCCGATCCTGGCGAGGATGGAGAGTTCGAGTTCATCCTCAGCCAGCATACGGAAACCGTCCTCTGCGAATCCAAAATAGCTCGTGAACCATATAACAATAGTTGAAAGGAGGATTATGGTTCCGGCTTTTTTGATAAATGACCATCCGCGCTCCCACATGGATCTGAGTACATTACCCAGTGTTGGCATATGATAGGCAGGGAGTTCCATAACAAAAGGAGCGGGATCGCCCGAGAACATCTTGGTTTTCTTGAGCATGATACCGGATATGACGATCGCAGCCATACCGATGAAATAAGCTGATGTGGATACCCATGCAGATCCTCCGAAGATTGCACCGGCTATCATTGCTATGAAAGGAACCTTCGCTCCGCAGGGAATGAATGTAGTAGTCATGATCGTCATACGACGGTCGCGTTCGTTCTCTATGGTACGGCTGGCCATAACACCGGGCACACCACAGCCGACACCGATCAGCATCGGAATGAATGATTTACCCGACAGGCCGAATCTGCGGAAAATTCGATCCAGAACAAAAGCGATACGGGCCATATATCCGCATGCCTCCAGGAAGGCAAGCATCAGGAACAGTACCAGCATCTGAGGTACGAATCCGAGAACAGCACCTACGCCGGCTACGATACCGTCAAGTATAAGGCCTTTCAGCCAGTCAGAGGCACCTGCCGAATCCAGAGCGTTCTCCACGAGAGCGGGGATACCCGGGATCCATGTCCCGTAATCGGCGGGATCAGGCTCATCTCCTATTTCTTCCAATGTCCTGACCGCTTCGGCGTAGTCATCAAGAGTAGCCGTTTCTTCGACGATCTCCAGCGTCTCTTCATCTTCTACGGTATAGATGAATTCACCTGTGGGCTCTGAACCGGTATCTTCCACATAAGCATCGTATCCGTCTACGATAGCCGATGCCTCGGCATAGCTCTCGGCGATATCTCCGTATCCGCCGTCCATGCCGAAGAGATGATATCCGTCACCGAAGAGACCGTCATTTGCCCAGTCGGTCGCGGGAGCACCTACGGCCACCATGGCGATCCAGTATACCAGGAACATGACTGCTGCAAAAATGGGCAGTCCGAGCCACCTGTTGGTCACGATCTTATCTATCTTGTCCGATGTGGTCATGGATCCGGCATTCTGCTTCTTGTAGCAGGACTTGATCACCTCTGCGATATAAACATATCGTTCATTGGTAATGATACTCTCGGCATCATCATCCAGTTCTTTCTCGGCGGCCTTGATGTCGTTCTCTATGTGAGCGAGCTTGTCCTGAGAAATGTGCAGCTGTTCCAACACCTTGTCATCACGCTCGAATACCTTGATTGCGTACCATCTCTGCTGCTCCTCGGGCATATCGTGTACGACTGCCTCTTCAATATGTGCGATGGCGTGCTCGACGGGACCGGAAAAGGTGTGGAGCGGTACGGTCTTTCCGTTTTTAGCCGCCTTAATGGCTTCTTCGGCGGCTTCATCCACGCCGTCACCCTTCAAAGCCGATATATCAACAACTTTGCATCCCAGCTGGCGTGACAGTTCGTCAAGCTTGATCTGGTCGCCGTTCTTTTTTACTATATCCATCATGTTGACGGCTACGACCACCGGTATCCCAAGCTCGGTCAGCTGTGTGGTCAGATACAGGTTTCTCTCCAGATTGGTGCCGTCTATGATATTTAAGATCGCGTCGGGGCGCTCATTTATCAGATAGTTCCTGGCTACCACTTCCTCCAGTGTATATGGTGAAAGTGAATATATGCCGGGGAGGTCGGTGATGATCACGTCATCGTTCCTCTTCAGCTTACCTTCTTTTTTCTCTACTGTTACACCCGGCCAGTTACCTACGAACTGATTGGAACCGGTCAGGGCATTGAACAGCGTTGTTTTTCCGCTGTTCGGATTACCTGCTAATGCAATGCGTATGCTCATTATCATGAATTCCTTTCCATATGATTATTCAACTTCGATCATCTCGGCGTCCGCTTTGCGCAACGACAGCTCATAGTTTCTGACCGTGACCTCGATCGGGTCTCCCAGGGGAGCGACCTTGCGGACATAGACTGCCGTATTCTTTGTAATGCCCATATCCATGATCCTTCGCTTGACGGCTCCTTCCCCGTGGAGTCTGACCACGGTAACAGTCTCTCCGATATTTACATCTCTCAGTGTTTTCACATCCATCCTCCTTCTGGTATGTTTTTTCGACCGATAACGGTATCTCAGACCATTATCTTTTTTGCCAGCTCCTCGCTGACTGCCACGCGACTCTCTTTGACTTTTACGATAAGATTCTCTCCCAGAGTGCTCACTATGCTCACTTCTCCGCCGACATTGAAGCCGAGATCAGCCAGATGCTGTTTTACCTCCGGGCTTCCGCCGATCTTACGGATTATCTGGGGTTGTTCTCTTTCCGCATATACCAGTGGCATCATTTTCTCCCTTCCTTCCTGCCTGTATATTATGTGGTTAGTGGCAGCTAACTGCATGCCGAAAAGAATGGTTAGCACCAACTAACCGATAATCATTATAGTTAGTGTTTGCTAACCTGTCAACAGATGTTTAATACTTTTTTAATGATTGTACAGTATATTGTTTTGTGGTAAGTTAATGCTAATGATGTGTTCCGGCACGCAATTATATAAGGAGATTTTCCATGGCTTTATTAGAATCCGGTGAGATGTATCTCGAATCAATATATGTTCTTTCACAGAAATCAAATGCTGTCCGCGGTATAGATGTCGGCGATTATCTGGGATACTCGAAGCCCTCTGTCAGCAGAGCGCTGGGGTTGCTGAAGGAAGAAGGACTGGTCAGAAGAGATGATGACGGCTTCATTAAGCTGACCGAAGCCGGAGAGATAATGGCAAAGCGCATATATGAACGTCATACCGTTCTTACACAGTTGCTCCTCGATCTGGGGGTCGACGAAAAAACGGCAAGCGAAGACGCCTGCCGTGTAGAGCATTATATCAGTGATACGACTTTTGATGCGATCAAGGCTCATATGAAGAAAACCGCGAAGCATGAGTGATTCATCTCATTGACATAGTTGTACCAGTTTTGATATGATATCGGTTGTCGGTGTACACCGGGGTGTGGCTCAGTTTGGTAGAGCGCTACGTTCGGGACGTTGCGCTTGATGCGCACTTTACAACTTCATAAATTTTTTATCGGGGCGTGGCTCAGCTTGGTAGAGCGCGGCGTTCGGGACGCCGAGGTCGCAGGTTCAAATCCTGTCGCCCCGACTTTTTTGTGCCTAATTCTACCTTTTTTCTACCCATTTCCGTTTATTCCCGCGAGTAATGAGGAAAATGATCATGCTTGCATGAATCATTTGACGAATACCGCGAGGTTCAAATACGGCGTATTTGACTGCCGGATTAATCCATGAAATGCTCTCTATAAACCTTATTTAATTGTCGAGTTACTGGTCGGTATAATCCTTAAGTGGAATGATACCGTTCATTTTGTCCGAGATCTCTCTCTTAGCTTCTTTGTCCTTAACCTTGGCGTAAATCCTTAACTAAGCTATTCTGGTTAACGATGACATCCGATTATCGGGAAACACCGGGCCATGCAGCCTGTTTTTCTTTTTCAGCGAATACGATCTTCCGTGCTGCCTTGTCGTAAATGTCCTTGTCTATCGCTTTGGTGCGAAGCAGGTCTTTCAGTAGCAAGAGTTCCGGAGAGATGTTGGTCT
>CAJOID010000083.1 GCA_905234595.1 uncultured Lachnospiraceae bacterium
GCTCTGCGGGTTGAGCCACAGGCTTGCTTCCGGATCTTACCGGTATCGGGGCATCATTATGAACGATCTCATATTCTTCACCGTGACGTATGATCTTTATACAAAAAAAGGGATATCGAACTGCAGCACGCTGAACAACGCTGTTCAGAACACTGCCGTCTATCCCGTCACATCGCAGAGTGACACTGCATCTCATCACATGGGAAAAATCTTCAAAATTGAAATAAAACAGATCATTACGGATAATCCGGTTTATCATGCATCACCCCGATACTCGAATATCAGCATGGTTATATCGTCATACTGCTCCGCGCCCCCGGCAAAGTTTTCTATGTCCTCACACAGAGCGTCAAAAGTCTCGCTTCCCGTTTTCGATACCGACAAGTTAAGTGCAGCGAGCATCCTGTCGGTGCCGTAGAGAGTATCATCACTGCGCGTCGCTTCAGGAACTCCGTCAGTATACAGATAAAGCTTATCACCGGCCTCCAGTCTGATGGTGTGCTCGGTATATGATGCCTCAGGATCATAGCCGAGCAGCAGATCATGCTCATCCACGAGCAGCTCATAGCTGCCGGTACCGGCTTTGTAGAGAGCAGGATATTCATGCCCGGCATTCACGCAGCATATCTCATGCGTCGAGACGTTGTATATGCCGAACCATACGGTAACAAACATCATGTCCGGATTATTCTCGCAGAATCTGCGATTAAGTTTGGATATAATGGAAGCCGGAGAGCTTTCTTCTTTGGCCGCACTCTTGATCATGGTCTTACATACCGTCATGAAAAGAGCCGCAGGCACACCTTTACCGGAGACATCCGCAATGGTCATGCCTATGTGATCGTCATCGATCACGAAATAATCATAGAAGTCACCCGCCACTTCTTTGGCCGGCCTCATATAGGCCGTTATCTCGAAGTCACGGACTCCTTCATATCCGTTCAGAGCCACCGGCAGCATATTCGCCTGAATCTGCCTTGCGACATTAAGCTCGGCACCTATGCGTTCCTTCTCTGCGGTGATGTCCCTGATCACGTCCACATATCTGTCGATTTCCTCGACCATCTGAGAAAAACTGACTGCAAGAGCTTCTATCTCATTGGCTGAAGCGATCCTGTTCAGAGCTTCGACGGTCCGGGTCACATCCTTGGTATCCATATAGGATCTTATAGTTGCTTCTTCAGCCGTTATGGGACTGACGATCCTCTTTTTTATCAGTCTGACGACCTGGAATTCCATGAGCAGAAAAGCCAGAGCGACCGCGACCGCCAGCAGGAATGCAAAAGCGATCCCGCTTTCGTACAGTTCCACATTGGTCATGGATGCACCCACTACGGCTTTGAGTTTGTTGTCTTCGGAAACTATTGGTACCCACAGTCCCACAGACTTGAGATTATCGTCTATATCATAGCAGTACGGGGCCCGGAAATCGAATTGTTCGGGAGACCGGTCATAATTTCTGACCAGATTGTCCAGTTCAGGGTAATCGGTCATGTCGATCCGGGCCGACACTCCTATATCAAACAGTTCACCGCCCTGTGATATGCGCTTCTCTCCATGTGCAGCTCCCGTCACCAGGACGTACATCATGTCTTCGTCCATCACGAAGCAGAAAAGCCATTGCGGCTGAAATGTTTCCTTGATCTCATCAAATACGAGAGAAAGCCTGCCGTGGGCAAGCCGGGCATACAGCCTCCGGTCATCCTCATTCAGGCTCAGGAATTCCTCATCCGTCACATTCCTGAGGATCACAAACTCCGGATGCATTGCTTTAAACTGCCGCTCCATCTCATCCAGAGTCACTTCATCATATACCGGATCCAGATCATCTCTGTGTTCCAGCCAGTAGTCAAACAGCGCGGTCCTGGCTTTATACTCGCTGACTCTCAGGGCTGCCATCCTGGACTGGCTGTCGATCTGCTCTATGATCTCAGTGGTTCCCAGTCTGATGATCAGCCACGATCCCAGAACAATGATCATGGCCATGCATATCAGCATCGATAAAAGCATCGGAAGTCTGATCTGACTGAGGATACCTCTGTATTTTTGACGTGATTCAGTTTTATCGGTCATATGGATATTCAGAAATTCATCCGGTTACCCGCTCAAACAGGAGCATGGTCATATCATCGAACTGCTCTGCACCGGATACAAAAGTATCTATATCATTGATGACTGCGGCAAAAAGATCACGGCCGGCATACCCGCGTGCGCGGTCAAGAGATTCGATCATCCTCTCCGTGCCGTACAGCTCATCATTTATGCTCGTAGCTTCGGCTATGCCATCCGTATACAGGAAAAACCTGTCTCCCTCGCCCAGAGTGATCGTATGTTCACTGAAGCTGAAATCCGGCTGAAATCCCAGTACCGGATCGTGCTCTTCCGTGATCAGCTCATAGCTGCCCGAGTCCGCATGGTACCATGCCGGGTATTCATGCCCGGCATTCACATATACAAGTGTATGGGTCGATACGGTATAGATACCGAACCATACCGTAACAAACATCATCTCGGGGTTATTCTCACACAGCTGCCGGTTCACATGCTCCACTATACTCGCCGGTGAATCATCCTCCATCGTGGCGTTCTTAAGCAGCGTCTTACTGATCGCCATGAACAGCGCCGCAGGTACCCCCTTACCCGATACATCGGCTATAGAGAGTCCTATATGATCATCATCTATGACGAAATAATCATAGAAGTCACCACCGACCTCCTTGGCCGGCTTCATATATGAAGTGATTTCGAAATCGTGCACTCCCTCATATCCCACCAGGCTCTCGGGCAGCATGCTCGACTGTATGGATTCGGCTACATTGAGTTCGGCCAATATCCTTTCCTGTTGTGCAGTGAGCGAAGTCAGGTCTTCCATATATGATGCCAGATCAAGTTCCATATCAGCCATGGAATCAGCCAGAACTCTGAGCTCGTCATGGCTGCGGATCTTCACATTTGCAAATACGGGATCGGAATGCATCTTATCACTGATGTCGGCATAGTCTCTGGCCGCTTTGGTCAGATTTCTGATAGGCTTGATGATCAGCGATCTGAAGAATCTTCTTGATATCAGCAATACGATCAGAGCAAATACCGCTGCAAGGAAGAAATAGAAAACCATAAATGCCCACACATCACTCGTGATCAGAGTTGCGGCTTCGCCTATACCTATATATCCTATGAGTTCCCCGCTATCCAGATCGTAAAACGGGGCAAGCGTACAGAAAATCTTCTGATCAAACATGCTGCCTGTCAGGGTCATCATGATGGTCTTATCGACTACGTCATCGTCTTCATTATCATTGTTGAAGCTGCTCTCCTCGTTCTCTAAATTGGTGTCTTCGGTCATAAACGTAGTTCCGGCTTCGTCCGCATATTGCCAGTAACCGGTTGAATACTTCTGGTCAGATCTTGATTCACTGTCAACAAGATATATGAATCTGTCGCCTTCCGCATCAAAAAGGCGCAGATCGATCCATTTTAAGTTATTAGTCTCAGCCAGTCTCTTCAGCTGCGCCTGCAAAGTCAGATAGTCTTCATCCTTCAGATTGGTAAACCTGGAAAGATACGCAGAGGAAGTGGGATCACTCCTCTCTTCCTCCGTCATACCGTAAAATATCTTCGCGCCTTCCTCATATATGCGAGTTGCTGTGTCCTGGTCTATGGTGATGGCCAGAGTCCTGCCCAGCATACGGTCCCCGTAAACATTCGCCGACAGAGCTATGAATGTATGAGCAGCCACGGATGCCAGCAATGCGGCGCCGAATGATAAAGCCACACACAAAAGTACCAGTACCGAGGATTTAAAACCTATTCCGAAGATGATCCTCTTTTTCTTTTGTTTTCTTTTGTCCTTTTCCGTATCTTTGTCTATGTTCATCATCTTTTATGCGGCATCATCCAGGGCTTTTGCCTTGTTCTCATATCCGTAGCCGTAGGTCACGCCCTTGGAATTGATCATGGGGGCGAGCTTTTCGAATACTTCCTTCGGTTTGGTACCGAAGGAAAATACCACGGCACTGTTTATGATACGTCCGGTCTCCAGCTCACGCATGATGTTTCTGGATACGCTGGCATTGACTTCACAGTCTACGAACTTCGCGCGTATGTTATATCCGGCTTCCTCAAAAGGCTTGATATAGGTATTCATCAGGTCATCAAAGTCCCCTGCAACGATGGGGAGTATGATATTGGTGCCCTTCATGGAACCTTCGGTAAATTCTGTGATCACACTGTTCATGATCTCCATGCTCTCGAAGTGTACGGCATCCGCACCCAAACCATATGAAGCCTGGAACTCGGGAATGAGTTCCTTGATCTCGTCACAGTCAAGGATAAATGCGTGCATGGCTTCGGAGTCGGGATCCGTCACGCGTGTTGATTTGCCCGATGCCGGGAGTCCGAGCACCAGTTCCATCTCATATCCCTTATCCAGCGGGCCGTCATAAGCATAACGGCGTCTGCCTGTGGCAAAATCATACGACTGGGTCCTGGCACTTCCCGCGGACAGGAACTTGGTCCTGATCCGGTCTCTGAGCTCCTCTCTCTCGGGAGTATCAATCTTGGAAGTATTTCCGTATACACCGATATAATACCTGGAAAACTCATCCAGCTGAGCAGTTATCGGGCTGTTTCTAAGTGTCTCGACATCGGGATAATTGCCTGCTTTGATCTGTGTGTATAGAGCTCTTGCCTCCGAACCCTTGATGATCAGTTCGGATGATGAAGGCTCCCATGTCACCGGTTCAAGGCCTTCCGAGAGAGTCACTCCGGCTTCAGCGGCTGCAGCTTTAACAGCCTTTCTGTGCACTCCGTTTACATATTCGAATCCGATGAATCCGTTCTCATCGGCCAGAGCGGCATCTGCGCTTGTCATTATAATATCCTTCTCGGTTCCGTCTGTCTCATAGTGTACACACAGAACAACACCTTCTTTGGATCCAAGCAGTTCAACTGCTCTGCCGCCTATGCTGACATACGGCTTTGCCTTGACTTCGATCTTACCTACGGTATGGTCTCCTATGCGGTCTATAGCGTCTGCAAGTGCTGCATTGAACTGGGCATATGTTCTGCCCTGACCGCTGACAGTCGCATCGGCTGCCGCCGCCTGAGAAGTGATGACGGTATCGCAAAAGACGATACTTAAGATCATCAGCGTACTGATCAGCATTCCGATCATTTTTCTTGTTACTTTGATCATATTATCTGTTCCTCCTTGGGAAATCATATAATATCAACAGGAACTGTTATTCTGTGATCACTATCCTGCCCTGTCCGTAAGGATCAGCGTATTCTTCACCGATAACGCCGCCCAGCTCATTAATTATATATTCGGACAGCGCAACATTGTCTATGCAGATCTCGGAGCTGATAATGGTTGCTCCGTCAAAGGCAGTCTGACCGTCTCCATGCTTGAGCATCGCATAGTTCTGACCTGCTACGGTATAGGTTCCTGCGGGATCTATCGGCTCATCACCGACCATTACATTCTTAACTCTCCTGGGCCCGTTGATGCCGGTCATCATGCTGTCGGAATCCACTACACACGGATTGGAAACCGTCGTATCGATCTCATACGACATGCCGGAAACATGCAGAAAGGCACCGTTTTCTTCAGGCACGCCTCTGGCTCCCCACTCAAGTGCATCCAGTATCTGCTGTCCGGTCGCTTCTATCAGACATACGGAGTTATTCCAGGGGAATACCGCGAGGAGATCACGACTGGTGATCTCTCCCTTGGCTATGTTCGCGCGTACGCCTCCGCCGTTCATGATGCCTATATCGGCTCCGGTATAACCCCTCATGGCATCTGCACACAGATCGCCGAGATTGGTCTCGGCACGCCTTACCATTCTGATGGGATTTCCGCTCGTATCCTTCTCGACAGGATCATTGATGGTCAGTTCCACCTCAGTGTCAGCCACCTTTTCGTTAAGGATGGCATCTATCTCGGATGTCTTCGCATCAACCTCTTCTCTCATGGGATTCTGTATGTTCAGCATGGTCGGGGCATCTATTTCATTCGGCCAGCTCCATATATTCGTCTTCTCGATACCCTTATCGGTGATGAGACTGTACCCTATACAGCTCATCTTGGTACCGACCGCACAGCGGACCACATCGATCCCGTCCTTATTCTTCATGACAACCTGCTCTGTATCGTGAGAATGGCCGTCAAAAAAAACATCTATACCGTTAGTATTTGATATGACATCAATATATCTCCACGGTTTTGCCGTATCTTCCAGTCCCATATGTGCCATTACATACACATAATCAGCACCTTCTGCCCTGGCCGCATCAACCGCCTTCTGTACAGCTTCGTATACCCCGTGTCCGTCCTCATCCTGGAAGAATCCGTATATGTATTCTCCTTTATCATTCTGGAAGTTCGTAGGAGTGGATGAAGTCAGTGTCTCGGGAGTGGTTATACCGACAAAGGCAATTTTTTTGCCGCAGGCTTCAATGATCGTGTATGGATCAAATACAAGCTCACCTTCTTTATTGAAGTTACAGCTGATATATTTGAACTTCGCCTGGCCGGCCAGTTCAAGGAAGCGGTCCATGCCGTAATCAAACTCGTGATTACCGGGAACGGCCACATCATATCCCATGGCATTCATCAGATCCATGGACATCTGTCCTTCCGTGAGGGTGCCCAGTGCTTCTCCCTGGATATTATCACCGTCATCGATAAGTATCGTGGTATATCCCTGCGCCTCAAGATTCCTGCGGACTTCATACAGTCCCGCATACCCGAAATGCTGATCCACGCCGCAGTGCACATCGCTGGTACACAGGATGTAGATATCACCGTTGGGTTCGGCTGTGTCGGTCGTAACCGGCTCTTCCGCAGCAGGCTGCGTGTCCGTCACGGTCCCGGAACAGCGATGCCTGCGCCGGCAGGACGC
>CAJOID010000084.1 GCA_905234595.1 uncultured Lachnospiraceae bacterium
TTCCTGATACACTTGTTGTTCCTCCAGATTCATTATCAGTACATCCCGTTGCATGTTGTCTCCTGTTGACATGTTTGTTCCTCCCTAAATATATAGTCGTAAACTACGTGGCTAATTAAGTACGTCCGCATATTTCATCCTGATGAGTTCATAACCGGCCGTGTATGCCTTTCCTTCACTCCCCGCCAGGAGATCCTTGAGCCTCACGACGGCTTCGTGAGCCAGGTTCTCGAAATCCTGCCGTACGGTGTTCATCTGCTTGCCGGCATAAGCCATGAGCCTGACGCCGCCGAAACCGCAGACGGGTTTGAATATATCGAGTTCCATCAATGCCCGCATCGCACCGATAGCCATCAGATCGGATCCGCATGCGATGATATCGGATTCCTTTGCGTATTTAAAGGTGGCTTCTCTGGCTTTGAGTTCGGAGAAGTCTCCGTATACGATATGAGCCCTGGTATGGAGGTCGTGTTCCAGTCTGCTTATGGCCGTAAGTTTGGCGGCGGTGGAATAACTGGAGTCGCGGCCTGCTATATACAGGATGCGGTTGCCTTCGATATTCTCGAAGGTACGCATGATCACGTCGTATTGTGCTTCGGCGTAGTCGATCGATACCGAAGACGTGGAAGCATTGGTCAGCGGTGCATCGATCACTACGATCTTGAATACCTCCGATTCGATCAGTTTGATAAGTGTGGAGTCCTCTTTGTTCAGTCCGAAGATGATGAGCCCCTCGATACTCTGTGACTTCAGATAGGAGATCAGAGCATCCCTGTCCAGATCCGATATCATCTCATAGAAGATGGTCACCGCGTCGAGCCGGTTATCCATGGCGGATCTGATGGCACCGGAGAGGTAGCTCATGTTGATCTCATCCATCGCGGTATTGTCATTCCCCATCTTCAGAAGTAATCCGATCCTGCCTGACTGCTTCGATGACAGGGCGGCGGCTACTGCATTGGGAGTGAACCCGAGCCTGGTCACCGCATTATTCACTTTATCTCTGGTGGCCCTGCTTACTCCGTCGTATCCGTTCAGGACTTTGGATACCGTTGATATGGCTACTCCGGCTTCTGCCGCTACATCCTTGATAGTTATCATACCTGTCGTCTCTTCACACACTGGAAAACGTTTTCTGACCTGATATTACATCCGTCGTACGGATATGTCAACACATTTTTGGAAAACGATTTCCTGCTTTCTCTGATTGTAAGTAACGGCCAATTGTGGTATCGTATAATATTGGATAACAATGATTGTATAATGCTCGCACTATGTAGTGGCGATGGCTTATATGGAGGACATCATGATCAGAAAGAGATTATTTGCAACATTATGCTGTGCTGTTTTGACCATATCTCTTACAGGATGCGGACTCAGTTTCCTGCCGGGACATAACGGAGAGGATACGGAACAGGAACCGGCTGAACCGGACCGGCCTGAACCGGACGGCGATGAAGGCGGCCAGGATATCAAACCTCCCAGGCCCGAAGCCGATAAGCCTGAGGAAGCTCCCGGAGATGAAATACCCGGCGGTATCAAGGCTGATCATGTATACACATATTCCGAGACTGTCAGGCCCTATGAAGAGTACGGATATGATGAAGAGCATTCGGATTACAGTTATGACATAGCATATAACATGTATGCCTGCGATGACGGCAGCGCGACCCTGATCATTGACTATCTGTATACTCCCGACAGGAAGAATACCGATACCTATAACGGCAAGTGGCAGGAGATCGACGGAAACATAGAATTTACATATGAAGCCCAGAATGATAATGACTACAGCACCAGTTACAGTTTTGAAATGAGCGGAGACAGTGTAACATCAGTCAACAGTTTCACTCTGGATGCCGCGGTTGCTCAGGCTGCCGGTACATATACATGTGATGATCCCGATATGGGTATGCTGGAACTTACCATCAACCGGGACGGCAGTGCTTCACTTACTACAGGTGACGGTAAGGTTTATGACGGATATATCACCAGCGAAGGCACGAGATACGACTTCTATGCTTATGAAAATGATGAACTGGTGATCGACTGGTATGTGGACTGCTCGGTTAACGGATCTTTCAGCCACGCACCGTACGGCCAGGAATCAATGATCAACTATGACGGAACATATAAGTGCACCGGTATGCTCGGCGACTTCAATATGACAGTCGATGAGGAAGGCAATGCTTCGGCGACCATAGAAGTGGACGGCGTAAAGAGAAACTTCACGGGACACGCTTATGCGAAGTATACCGATAACGGCATGGATTATAATTCCATCGGTGATGTATATCTCTCTGATGAAGAGGGGTATTCCATTAATATAGAACTTACATATATGTGGGATGAGACCGGATGGAACTATCACGGAAGCCTGACCAGACCTCTGGCAGCCGGCTGATGATATAACAATATGAAAGAAACGGAATGTGACCGGCATGGAAGTGGAATTCGACGTCAGAATAACTCCCGGGGCGCTGTATGATTATCTGTTGAGTCATGCATACAGGAGTGCATCGGGACTTATAGGCACTATAGTGGGAGTATTGCTGATCATCGCCTTTGCACAGACCCGCAAGGTTCCCTATCTGATAGCAGGTATCGTGATAGTGGCATATATACCGTGGGCGCTGTTCATCAAATCCAGACAGCAGTATCTCTCCAATCCGAGTTTTAAGCAGCCCATTCATTATCTGATGGATGATGAAGGAATAGTGATCAGCCAGGACGGTGAGGAATCACGGATAGGATGGGCTGATACTGTGAAGACAGTGTCCACCGGCGGCAACATTCTGATATATACGAGCAGGGTTAATGCCTGCATATTGCCCAAGAAGGATCTGGGAGACAAGAAACAGCTTGTCTATGCTGCAATATCGTCTCATATGGATCCTAAGAAAGTACATATACGCGGTAACTGACCAATATGGATAACAGAGTATACGAATCCAATTCTCCCGATGATACATATGAACTGGGACGAAGCATAGGAGAGAGCATAACGCCCGGGAGTATCATTGCACTCGATGGAGACCTGGGCGCCGGTAAGACACTTTTTACGCAGGGACTGGCTGCCGGACTTGGAATAACCGAACCGGTCAATTCGCCGACGTTCACGATCATGCAGATATATGAGAGCGGACGGCTGCCGTTGTACCACTTCGATGTATACCGTATTGATGATCCGTATGAGATGGAGGAAGTCGGTTTCGACGACTTCATATACGGAGACGGAGTGAGCGTGATAGAGTGGCCGGACCGTATTGCAGAACTCATGGAGCAGATCCCGGATCCGTATACGGAGATTCGTATAACCAGGGATGATGAACGCGGATTCGATTACCGCAGGATAGAGATCACGGAGAGATCCTGACATTACAGTAATGATATGAAGATATGCGCGATTGACTCATCCGGTCTGACAGCCGCGGTTGCTGTTACAGAGGATGATATAACGATAGCCGAATACAGTATACAGACGGGCCTTACTCATTCACAGACTCTGCTCCCTCTGCTCGATGAGGTCAGGAACAGGATTGGCCTGGACTTAAACAGTATCGATGCATATGCCGTGGCAGCAGGCCCGGGTTCTTTCACCGGACTGAGGATAGGCATAGCTACCGTAAAGGGGTTGGGACTGGCGCTGGAAAGACCGGTTGTGGCTGTACCCACGCTCGAAGCTCTTGCTTATAACCTGTACGGATCGGGAGATGTAGTGTGTCCGATAATGGATGCCAGAAGATCCCAGGTATATACGGGGATATATGAATTCGATCAGGGACTTAAGGTGATCATGGGGCAGACTGCAGAAGCATTTGAGGATCTGTGCGGACAGTTGAATGATATCGGACGCAGAGTGATGTTTACCGGAGACGGCATACCCGTTTTCTCCGGGCAGATGCGGGAATTACTGACCTGCCCGTATACGACCGCACCGGCTCACATGAGCAGACAGAGGGCTGCATCGCTTGCAGCGCTTGCGGGAGCATATTTGAGGGGTGAGGCGGACGGACTCGAAGGATGTGTCACAACGGCCGACGGACTTACACCCGTATATCTGAGACAGTCGCAGGCGGAGCGCGTAAGACAGGAAGCCGGTGACTGAGTATGAGTATCATATACCGTACGATAACCGCGGAAGATATAGACGGGGCATCTGCTCTGGAACAGGCATCATTTGCCGATCCGTGGCCGAGGAGTGCTTTTGAGGAGATAGTTGATAAAGCGGATGCTGACTACTATCTGGCTGAGGACACCGAATCCGGACAGCTTGTCGGAGGATGTGTGGTATTCAGGATAATAGACGAAGGCGATATCACCAATGTAGCCGTGGATGCAAAATACAGAGGACAGGGGATCGCTACGGAGCTGATCCGGTATGCGATGGAATGCAACGAAGAACTGGGGATCGGGGATTTCACTCTGGAGGTCAGAACCTCCAATGCACCTGCTATCAGAGTATATGAGAAATGCGGCTTTGAAGCGGCAGGTATCCGCCCCGGATTCTATGATCATCCCAAAGAGGACGGGCTGATCATGTGGAGATATAAGGACAGAGATAATAATGCTTGACGTTACTTTACTCGGATGCGGCGGGATGATGCCGCTGCCTAACAGATATCTGACCGCCATGCTTGCCAGATATAACGGGCTGAGCGTTTTGATAGACTGCGGTGAGGCTACACAGATTGCATTGCGTAAGAGCGGTCTGAGCCCTAAGCCCATAGGGGTCATGTGTTTCACCCATTATCATGCCGACCATATATCCGGACTGCCCGGCATGCTGCTCACGATGGGTAATGCCGAACGTACAGAACCACTCATCATGATAGGCCCGAAAGGGTTGACCCAGGTGGTCAGCTCGCTCAGGATCATTGCTCCCGAGCTTCCTTTTGAGATCATCTGTCATGAGATAGAGGAGCAGGAGGAGACTTTCGAGTTCGGCGGTATGTACATAGATGCTTTCCGGGTTAAACACAATGTGGTGTGCTACGGATACAGCATACGCATACCCAGAGCGGGCAGATTCGATGTGGATGCAGCCATGAGACTTCCCATTGAGCGCAGGCTGTGGGGCAGACTGCAAAACGGTGAGGAAGTCACGGTAGATGGTGTGACGTATACTCCCGATATGGTCATGGGACCTGAAAGGACCGGCATCAAGGTGACATATACCACGGATACCAGGCCTACGGACAGGATAGTTCAATACGCCGAGGGAGCGGATCTCTTTATATGTGAAGGCATGTACGGAGAGGAAGACAAGGCCGGCAAGGCTGTTGAGCATAAGCACATGACATTCAGCGAAGCGGCCGAACTGGCTGCACGTGCCAATCCCAAGCGGATGTGGCTCACTCATTATTCACCGTCACTGGTAAACCCGAAGCCTTATATGGACGGGGTGCGCAGGATCTTTGCAAATGCGGAACCGGGCAAGGACGGTAAGAACATCGACATTGTTTTTGCGGAGGAGTAAGCGCTGATGGCGCAGACACAGGCAAAACACAAGAAAAACGGCTCATCGGCTGCCAAAACGCTGATCGTGTTCGTCATACTGGCTGTGCTGCTGATATTTGCTTACTATCATGTGGCTAACGTACGGAGACAGACACAGACGGAAGAAAACGTCCCTGTCACTCCGGTACAGGAGGTATTGCTGCGCAATCTGGACAAGAACTATCCGCCTTCTCCCAAAGAGGTGGTCAGGTACTATTCGGATCTGACCAAGTGTCTCTATAACGAGGACTGCACGGATGAAGAGATAGAACAGCTGGCCCAGAGAGCCCTGCAGATATATGATCCCGAGCTCGCGGCGAATCAGGAGTGGAACAGATACATCACGGATCTGAAGTCCGAGATCGCTACCAAGAAATCCCAGGAGTATGCGATCATGAGTTACAGTATGTCTTCCAGTACGGATGTCAACTATTTCACCAAGGATTCATATGAGTGCGCGAGTCTGTACTGTACATACAATATCAGGAACGGTGCGGTAGCCGGTTCGGTGGAGGAACTGTTCATCCTGCGCAAGGATGATGCCGGTCACTGGCGTATATTCGGGTGGGACCTGACCGGAGATGAAGCAGCCGGAGCATCGGAGGTAATGCTT
This sequence comes from uncultured Lachnospiraceae bacterium, assembly GCA_905234595.1. Taxonomy (GTDB): domain Bacteria; phylum Bacillota; class Clostridia; order Lachnospirales; family Lachnospiraceae; genus XBB2008. The sequence continues at coordinate 6,113 of CAJOID010000084.1, forward strand.
TTCAATGAGTGAAGATCTGAAGATACTCGCCATAGAGACTTCGTGTGATGAGACCGCCGCTGCCGTTGTCAGAAACGGCCGGGAGGTCTTATCTAATGTTATATATACGCAGATAGCCATTCATACCGAGTACGGCGGAGTGGTTCCCGAGATCGCCAGCCGCAAGCATGTGGAAAAGATCGATCCCGTGATCCGTCAGGCTCTGGCCGATGCGGATCTGAGTCTGGATGATGTGGATGCCATAGCCGTGACATACGGTCCGGGGCTGGTCGGCCCGCTTCTGGTGGGAGTGAACTGCGCAAAGTCGATCGCGTGGGCCAAGGGTAAACCGCTGGTCGGTGTTCATCATATCAGCGGGCATATCTCTGCCAATTATATAGAACATCCGGATCTGGAACCCCCGTATATGTGCCTCGTGGTATCGGGAGGACATACTCATCTCGTGGAGGTCACGGGATACGGTGAATACCGGATCATTGCACGTACCAGGGATGATGCGGCAGGAGAAGCTTTTGATAAGGTGGCGCGTGCGATCGGGCTGGGGTATCCCGGCGGACCCAAGATCGATAAGGCCGCACGTGAGGGTGATCCCTATGCGATCGATTTTCCCAAGGGAAAGGTACGGGATTCGGAATACGATTTTTCGTTCAGCGGACTTAAGAGTGCTGTGCTCAATCATCTGAACTCCTGCAGGATGCAGGGGATAGAGGTGAATACGGCGGATATAGCTGCTTCATTCCATGGAAGTCTTCGATAAGAGTGATATGGATAAGTTTGCACTGGCCGGCGGAGTGGCATCAAATACTGCTCTCAGGGATGCGCTTGAGGGCGCGCTTGCGGCCAGAGGAGCCCGGCTTTATGTGCCGTCACCGGTGTATTGTACCGATAATGCGGCAATGATCGGTGCTGCGGCATACTACGAATATACAGCAGGAGTGAGACACGGGTTTGACTTGAATGCCGTGCCTAATCTGACATTATGAATAAGAAACAGGCTTTTCTGAACGGGCTCAGGGACGGCATACCGATAGGCCTGGGCTACTATGCGGTCGCTTTTTCTCTGGGGATCATAGCGAGAAAAGCGGGGCTGAATGCCATAGAGGGATTCTTCAATTCCGTGCTCGCACGCGCATCTGCGGGAGAATATGCCGGACTCACGATGATACTGACTCATGCGACGATCGTGGAGACTTTTCTGGTATCGTTCATCACGAATGCCAGATATATGCTGATGACCACCGCACTCTCCCAGAGATTCTCACAGGATACTTCCGTATTAAAAAGGATAGCGGTCGCCTTCTGTATGACGGATGAGATATTCGGAGCGACCATCGCCAGACCGGGGTATGTGATACCGCAGTACACCTACGGTCTGACTGCCATAGCCGGCCCGCTCTGGGGACTGGGCACCGCATCGGGCATAATAGCAGGCGGGATCATGCCGGCGCGCGCGGTAAGTGCTCTGTCGGTTGCTCTATATGGTATGTTCATCGCGATCATCATACCTCCGGCCAGGCGTGAGAGACCGGTGCTCATCTGTGTGATAGCCAGTTTCCTGTTAAGCTATCTGTGCTCCGACAGCTGTGTACTGTCCATTCCGTATGTGCATGATATTTCGGCCGGGACCAGGACCATCATACTTACCGTACTCATATCCGCGGTCGCTGCTCTGGCAGCACCCGTAAAAGAGGAGGTGCAGGGGGATGCATAAGTATATATATCTGCTGACTGTGATCCTGACCATAGCATTCATCCGTATCCTTCCCGTTACTCTGATACGTAAGAAGATCGACAACAGGTTTATCAGATCGTTTCTGTATTATGTGCCGTATGTGACGCTTGCTGTAATGACATTTCCGGCGATCATGGAGGCAACGGAATCGCCGCTGGCCGGTGCGGCAGCATTGCTGTTCGGTATTGTGGCGGCATGGCTCGGACTCGGACTGTTCCCTGTATCGATCATATGCTGTCTGGTGGTGTTCGTCCTGGAGTTCATACTCTGAGCATATGTAACAATGAGGTGATCCTATATGTATACGGTAGCTGTGGTGCTCGCGGGCGGGAGCGGATCCCGTATGGGAACCCGGATCAGAAAGCAGTATCTCGATCTGGGAGGTCATCCTCTCATCTGGCACAGCCTGAATGCCTTTCAGGAGAGCGATGTTGATGAGATAGTACTTGTATGTGCGGCGGATGATCTGGATGAAGTACGTGCGGAATACACCGCGCTGTTTGACAAGATCGGCGCTGTCGTACCCGGGGGACGGGAGAGATACCATTCTGTATATGCCGGGCTGTGTGCAATAGACGCATGCGACCGCGTACTCATACATGACGGAGCGAGACCGTTTGTCTCGGCCGAGATCATCGACAGGTGTCTTAAGGCTCTTGAGAAAGAAGATGCATGTGTGACAGCGATGCCGTCCAAGGATACGGTTAAGATAGTTGATGATTCGGGGTATGCGGTATCGACACCCGACCGTACTCGTGTCTGGAACGTACAGACTCCGCAGTGCTTCAGATTTCCGCTGGTCAAAAAGGCGTATGATGCACTGATCGAAGCCGAGCGGAACGGAACTCTCGGAGATGTGCATGTGACCGATGATGCAATGGTGGTAGAAATGTTCACCGATACGCGCGTACGCATGATTGAGGGCTCATACGACAACATCAAGATCACCACTCCCGAGGATATGACTGTCGGCTCCGCAATCCTGAACAAAGCCTTGACACAGAATTGATACCTTTGATATAATC
>CAJOID010000085.1 GCA_905234595.1 uncultured Lachnospiraceae bacterium
TTGCCATAGCCAAAATTTCACCACTTTGCGGGTCCATGACTATACAGGTGACAGCTTGAGGATTTGTCTCCAGTATGGTACGATCCAATTCTTGTTCTACAATGAACTGTATAGCACTGTTGGGACAGCCAAACTCCGGTAAATCGACCGTATTCAATCAGCTGACCGGATCCAGGCAGCACGTGGGTAACTGGCCGGGCAAGACAGTGGAGAAAAGCGAAGGCACATACAGCTATAACAACGAAAAATACACGGTAGTGGATCTGCCGGGAAGCTACGGACTGTCGGGAAACTCCGATGAGGAGATCATTACGGAGCAGTTCATCAAAAGCGGACAGGCCGATCTGGTATGCGTTCTCGTAGATGCTTCACAGCTCGAAAGAAGCATGTATATGCTCGCGGATTTCGCCTCGATGGATGTTCCTTCGATCCTGATATTAAATATGATGGATGTCGCGACATCACAGGGCAAAAAGATCGATGATAAGCTGATCTCGAAGAGACTCGGCATCCCTGTGCTTCCTTTCACGGCTGCGGACGGGAAAGGCTTTGACGGATTAAAATCCCTGATCGCAGGGGAACTTAAGGCACCGCATAAGCTCGTGACTGAGTCTATGACAGATGCCAATGCAAAATATGCCTGGATCAACAGCATACTTGAAGGTGCAGCAAGCACATCCGAAAAGACCTATACGATATCCGGATTCGACAGGATCATGCTTAAACCTTTCTGGGGAAAAGTGATGACGATCCTGATCATTTTAGTGGGATTTCTCGCTGCAATGCTGATAATGTCACCTTTCATGAGTGTGGCAGGCATGCTTCCTCAGTTACTTGGTGCTCCCATAGCCGGGTTCCTGAACGGCCTGAATGTTCATCCCTGGCTTGTATCCGTATTCAGTCTGCTCATTCCCAATACATTCTATTTCTGCATCTCGATGTCGGCATTTGTCTTCGGTGTAAATGTGGTCTTCGGATTTCTGGAGGAGATAGGATTCCTGGCCAGAGCCGCTTATCAGTTTGACGGTGCGCTGTCTAAACTGGGGCTGCAGGGTAAAGCTGTTGCTCCGATCCTGATGGGCATGGGATGCACCATCGGCGGTGCGAGCGGAACCAGAGTCATGGACAACTGGGGCCAGAAGATGCTCACGATGATGGTTGTATGGGCAGTACCCTGCGCTTCGATCTGGAGCATCATTCCGGTCATTTCGGGCATGTTCTTCCCGGCATGGGGAACAGTGCTTGTGTGCGTGGGAATCATTCTCTATATCTTTGTACTGATGTTTATAGTATCCCGTGTATTCGGCAACAAACTCGTACCCGAGAGCACCAGGTCGGGTATGATCATGGAGCTTCCTCCTTATCATAAAGCACACTGGAAATACATCATCAAGGAAGCATGGATCAAGTGCTTCGACATGTTCAAGCGTGCACTCAGGACCGTTACGCTGGTATCGCTCATCTTCTGGGCGTTCTCGTTCAGCCCTTCGGGAAATGTGGAGAGCTCTCTCCTGTATAAGGTGGGAACATTCATTGAGCCCGTGACCAGGATCTTCGGTATGGGATGGCGTACGTTCATGGCATTCATCACTGCGGCTTTTGCCAAGGAAGCCGTACTCGGTACGCTGAATGCCGTATTTGCCGGACAGAGTAATGTGGCTGATGTTGCATTCAATGCTGCCACCGGCGGTGTTGATACATCGGCTCTTTCACAGATGATGTCTCAGACCATATCGGGAGCCGAGGCACTGGCGTTTATGTTTGCATGCACATTCAGCGTTCCCTGTCTTATGGCTCTTTCCACCACATACAGGGAATCTCATTCGCTTAAGTGGACAGCCAAAACTGCCGGATTCTATATTCTGGCCGCGTTGATCCTGTCCTGTATCGTATATCACATTGCACTGCCGTTTTTAGGCTGATAGGAGGATGATCATATGAAACTGAAAGGTGTCGGATTATTTGCATTAGGAACTCTGTTTGGATTGGAGGGGATCAAACTTTTGTCCTCCAAGGATGCCAAGAAGATATATACACACTGCACAGCCGGGGTCCTGAGAGCCAAAGACTGTGTGATGAATCAGGTTACCACATTGCAGGAAAACTGCAGTGATATCTACGAGGAAGCCAAGGCGATAAACGAGGAGAGAGCCGGGAAGGAAGATTCAGGCGAAGAATGAACTTTACGATCAGACATGAACTCAAAAACAGGATACGTCTGCATCTGCCCGTGAAACGTCTGAGCTTCAGAGAAGCGGATATCCTCGAATACTACTTAAGGGGCTTTGATGAGATAAGCGATGTCCGTGTATACGAGCGGACAGCGGATGCGGTGATCTTTTTTGACTGTGACAGGTCACGTATCACAGAGATAGTCAGAGCTTTTTCGTTTGATGACGTTCAGGTGCCGGAGCGCGTATTTGAGTGCTCCGGCAGAGAACTCAGTGCCGGTTACTACGACAGGGTGGTGACCACGGTGATACTCCATTATGCAAGACGTTTAATACTCCCGTTTGCCATACGCAGAGTGCTGGACATCATTAAAACAGTCAGATATATATGGCGCGGGCTTAAGACTCTTAAAAACAGACGCCTGCAGGTTGAACTGCTGGATGCAATAGCGATTACCTCGGCTGTTTTGATCGGAGATTACAATACTGCTTCGAATGTAATGTTTCTCCTGAAGATCGGCGACACACTGGAGGAGTGGACACACAAGCGCTCGGTTGATGATCTTGCGAGAAGGATGTCACTTAATATCGATAAGGTATGGCTGCTTACGGACAGCGGAGAGGTACAGACAGATGCATCCGCGATCGAATGCGGCGACAGGGTTGTTGTGAGGATGGGAAATATGATCCCGTTCGACGGAGAGATTGTTGATGGTGATGCAATGATCAATCAGGCTTCCATGACGGGTGAATCCGCAGCGGTACACAAGGAATGCGGCATGAGCGTATTTGCCGGAACTGTCGTGGAAGAAGGCAACCTGACCATCAGGGTGACCCAGACCGAAGGGTGCGGGCGCTTTGACAAGATAGTAAAGATGATCGAGGAGTCGGAGAAACTGAAGTCATCTCTGGAGAGCAAAGCAGAGAGGCTTGCAGACAGGCTTGTTCCGTATACTCTGCTTGCCGCCGGGCTGACATGGGCGATAAGCCGGAATATTACCAAGGCTGTATCCGTTCTCATGGTTGATTATTCGTGTGCACTCAAGATGGCGATGCCGATATCGGTATTATCTGCCATAAAGGAGGCATCGGAATATGACATGACCATAAAGGGAGGAAAGTTTCTTGAAGCTGTAGCTGATGCGGATACGATCATTTTTGACAAGACCGGCACGATCACAAAAGCAAAACCGGTCGTGGCGGGAGTTGTATCGTTCTGCGATGAATCCGAAGACGAGCTGTTAAGACAGGCAGCGTGTCTCGAAGAACACTTCCCGCATTCCGTCGCAGGTGCAGTGGTAGACGCCGCATGGGAAAAGGGACTTCTGCATGATGAACTTCATGCAAGTGTGGAGTATATAGTTGCACATGGTATTGCTTCCGAGATCGGCGGGGAAAGAGCCGTTATCGGGAGCTATCATTTTGTGTTCGAAGACGAAGGGGCTGTCATAGATGATGACAGCAGGGAATCGTTCTATGCGCTGCCGGATGAATATTCTCATCTGTATTTTGCCAAGAACGGTAAACTGTCGGCCTGCATCCTGATAGAGGACCCTATGAGAAAAGAAACACCGGATGTGGTGGAGAAACTTCGGGCGCGCGGATTTGAGCATATCGTGATGATGACAGGTGACAGCGAAAGAACCGCAGCCAGGATCGCCGCCGAAGCCGGGATTACCGAATACTACTCGGAAGTTCTTCCCGAGGATAAATCCGGATATGTGGAGAAAATGAAGAAAGAGGGACATCGGGTGATCATGGTAGGTGACGGGATCAATGATTCCCCGGCGCTATCCGCATCGGATGCAGGAATAGCGATCAGCGACGGCGCGGAAATAGCCAGGCAGATAGCCGATATCACGATAGGCTCCGATGATCTGGGGAGCATCGTTGTACTCAGGGATATCAGTACTCTTTTGATGAAAAGGATCAGGTTCAATTACAGAACCATAGTGGGATTCAATACGGCACTCATAGGGCTTGGCATAGCCGGTGTCATGCCACCTGCGACATCCGCGATGCTTCATAACGGATCGACCGTGGCGATAGGACTGAAGAGTATGACGCACCTTTTGGGTGCAAAAGACAACAGATCGGAGACGATAGAAAATGGATGAGAGTTTTTTACAGATAAGGAGCCTGAAAAAAAGTTTTGGCTCCGGAGAGGCAAAACAGGATGTACTCAGGGGCATGGATTTTACGGTGAAGAAGGGCGAATTCTGTGTGCTTCTCGGTCCATCCGGCTCCGGGAAATCCACTCTGCTCAATATCATAGGCGGTATCGATACGCCCGATTCGGGATATGTGAGCATTAACGGAGACAAACTAGAGGATATGACGGAAAAACAGCTTACGTTATATCGAAGAAAACATCTGGGCTATGTCTTTCAGATGTATAACCTCATACCGAATCTGAATGTCAAAGAGAATATCGAAGTCGGTGCCTACCTTTCCGACGATCCGCTGGATGTTGAAGAGGTGATCGCGACTCTCGGTCTTCAGGATCATAAATACAAGTATCCGAACCAGCTGTCGGGCGGCCAGCAGCAGAGAGTATCCATAGGAAGGGCCGTGGTAAAGAATCCGGACATTCTGATGTGCGACGAACCGACCGGGGCACTCGATTATAAGACGTCAAAAGAGATCCTCGGACTTATAGAAGACTGCAACAGCAAGTACGGCAGTACGGTAATCATGGTCACTCATAATGAAGCCATAAGGTATATGGCGGATCATGTGATCAAATTAAGAGACGGGGTTGTCCGTCATAATGATATCAACGAAGTCAAAACCCCTGCTTCCGAGCTCGAGTGGTAAGGAGGCATGAAATGAAAAACCCGCTTATAAGGCGTATACCAAGGGAACTGATCTCCGACTGGCATAAGTATCTTGTGATCATAGTTTTTCTTGTCCTGATGATCGGACTCGTTTCCGGCATGTACGTAGGTCATGACAGCATGCTGGCTTCGATCGAACAGGGAAAAGAAGAGCTTAAGCTCGAAGACGGTTCTTTTGAACTGTCAAAAAAGGCCACTCCCGAATTTCTTGCAGATATAAGTTCCGGCGAAATGGCGGATGTACGGCAGTATTATCTGGACAAGGGAATGGAGGAAGCAGATTCCGAGGTTTCGGAAGCAATCGAAAAAGAACTCGATGAACAGGTGAGAAATGCGATCGAAAAAGCTGTACGCACGCAGTGTGAAGCATATGGCATTACCGATGAGGATATGATCCTTGCTCAGATAGATGCGGCTGTAGATGAAAACTATGAAAGTGCGATAAAAGAGGCGAGAGAATCCGATGAGTTTACCGAAGCCTCTGACAAAGCATACGAAGAAGCACATGATAAGGTCAAAGAAGCGGTTGACGACGAGTGGGACGAGATCTCGGAAGAATACGGTCTTGATGACGAAGGATTTTCAGCCGTACGAGTCAGCGTTTATGAGGATTTCTACATGGACGAATCCGAGGATGCCGACAATGACGGAACGCAGGATGCGACGATAAGGGTATTCAGAAGTGATACACCGGTCGATCAGGCCTCCTTTAACGAAGGGCGTGCCCCCATGAACGGCTCGGAGATCGCCATTGACCGGATGCATGCCGATAACATGGGTATAAGTCTGGGAGATACGATCACTGTCGGCGGTAAGGAATTTACCGTTGTCGGACTTTTGTCCTATGTCCATTACCTGACGCTTCACGAATCCAATACGGATCTGATGTTTGACGCGTTCGGATTTGATGTGGGCATGGTGACTCCCAAAGCGTTTGATTCCCTGAATGCCAGGATCCACTATAACTACGCATATGTGTATGAGACCGATCCCGCAGATAAGATAGAACAGGCCGATACATCGGAGAATTTACTTAAAGCCTTGATCACTCAGACCCTCATCCATGATTATGAGATCAAAAGCTATCTCCCGGAATATTTAAGACAGGCGAGCAATTTCGCCCCCTCTGACATCGAAGGGGATACGAGCGCAACGAGCATCCTCTGCTACATCCTTATCGCCGTGATCGCGTTTATTTTTGCGATCACCATAAGCAACACCATCGATAAGGAAGCCCACGTGATAGGAACTCTTAGGGCTTCGGGATACAGCAAAAATGAGCTCACCGTTCATTACATGTCATTGCCTGTCGCCGTTACTCTGATAGGTGCCGTGATCGGAAATGTGCTCGGTTATACCGCTTTTCGAGGCATGGCCGTGTCACTTTACTATGAAAGCTACAGTCTGCCGACATGTCATCTGGTATGGAGTCCGACCGCACTTGTGAAGACGACGGTCATTCCTCTTGTCCTGATGTTCTTCATCAATCTCATAGTCATTGTGAAGAAACTCCAGTTATCTCCGCTTCAGTTTCTCAGACATGACCTGACGAAAACCAGACATTCCAAGGCGAGGAGGATACCGTCCTGGTCGTTCCTTAAAAGATTCCGATTAAGGATCATGTTTCAGAATATGCCGAACTATATCGTGTTGATCTTCGGAGTGATATTCATAGAACTGATGATGTGCTTCGCATTCGGACTGCCGGACTCTCTCGATCACTACGGGAGCAGAGCACCTGAGATGGTATTCGCCGATTATCAGTATATGCTGATGGGGTATAAGGATTCTGACGGCAATGTGATCAGGACGTCCGAGGGCAGTGCCGTCAGTGCTAAGACACTGATGTATCCCAAGGAGACCGGGTCGTTTAGAGCCGGCATGGGAAGCGGCGGCGATGAAAGCGTGACCGTATACGGTATCTCTCCTGACAGCTCCTATGTGGACATACCGGCGGGACTTCCGGAAAACAATGTATATCTGTCATCCGCATTCATGCAGAAATTCGGACTGACAGCAGGTGATAAGATCACGCTTCACGAGGAATATGAGAATAAGACATATGAATTCACGGTATACGGCTCGATCGATTATGAGGGCGGTATAGCGGTATTCATGGATCAGGACACATTTCTCGAGGTGTTTGACAAAAAGCCGGGCGAATTTACCGGATACTTCTCGCGAAACAAAATAACCGATATAGACGAACAGGATATTGCCACGGTGATAACCGCCGAAGATATTTCCAAGGTCGCCGCCCAGCTCGACCATTCTCTCGGAGGGATCGTAAATGCATTTAAATATGTACTGATCGTCCTCGCAGCGGCTCTGATATATCTTCTGACAAAGATCATCATAGAGCGAAACGAACGCCCGATCTCCATGGTCAAGATCCTCGGATTTAAGAACACGGAGATAGGCTCCCTCTATATCATACCTACTGCATTCGTGGTTGTGTTATGCGCGGTAGCGGGGTTTGCGGCCGGATATTTTCTCATGACCGTGGTGTTCAAGGTATTCATGCTCAAGATGGACGGATATTTTTCGTACTATATGAGAACGTCATCTATGATCCTGTCTGTCGTATACCTGTTATTCGGATATCTTGCGGTGTCGGTCGTTGATTACATACGTATCAGAAGAATACCGCTGAACGAGGCTCTTAAGGACATGGAGTGAATACCGCTTTGCCGGCTTGTGTGAATACATATAAAGGATGGGAGGAAATAAGACATGGGAAATGCGATCATAACAGCGATACTGATCCTGATCGTCGCAGCTGCGGTATACGGCACGGTCAGAAGGATAAGGTACGGATCTGCCTGCTGCGGAACTAAGACTCCGGCCGAAAAACGTATAAAAGTCAAAGATAAGAACACTGCCAATTATCCGTACAGATATCTCCTGGATGTGGACGGCATGCATTGCGTAAACTGCGCCCGGAGGATTGAAAATGCTTTGAATAAGACCGACGGAAGATGGGCAACTGCCGACGTGGCAGGGAAGCAGGTAAACCTGCTGTCAAAGCATGAGGAAACAGAGAGTGAGATCTCCGAAGTGATATCACGGGAAGGTTATACGGTTCGCAGTTTTATGGCAATAATGTAAGGATTTAGGATAAGAAAGGATGTGTAAGATCAAATGAAAGCAGATTATAAAAACTGGATGCCTAAGGGAATGGTTGCGGGATTTGCATGCGCAGCAACTGCATTCCTGATCCTCACCATAGTATTTGCGGCCTTACCGATATCCGCAAATGTAAAGACAGTTACATCTTCTTTCTGATCATAACGGTCTGGATGTTCCTGATGTACAGAGCTTTTTCCTATGACGGAAAAAGGAAGCTGTCCAAGCAGATCATAGATGGTGTTGCATCATATGTGAATATTCCCGACGGGGGAAAAGGACTTGATATAGGCTGCGGAAGCGGAGCACTTACCATAGCCTGCGCAAAAAGGAATCCCAACGCGACATTTACCGGAATAGACAGATGGGGCAGGGAGTATGCTTCCTTCAACAAGGCTTTGTGCGAGAACAATTCTAGGGCCGAGGGTGTAAGCAATACGTCTTTCATGCAGGGAGATGCGGTAAAGCTTCCGTTTGAAGACGAGTCGTTCGATGCCGTGACAAGCAACTATGTATATCATAATATCCCGAGCCGTGACAGGCAGGCGATCCTTCTTGAGACACTGCGCACTCTGAAGAAAGGCGGATGCTTCGCCATACACGACATCATGTCTAATATGAAGTACGGGAACATGCAGGATTTTGTACATAGACTCAAAGATATGGGATATGAAGAAGTTCATCTGATAGATACGACAAAAGGGAAGTTTATGACCGGATTCGAAGCAGGCTGGATGGGACTTTCCGGATCGGCTCTGCTGGTGGGAAGGAAATAGAAACGGTATGACGTTACATGAATTCGGAAAAGTAAACAGCAGGGTTGTTGTGCTGATACATCCCTCCGTAGTGATGTGGGATTACTTTGAGTACGTGATCCCGCTGATGGAGGAAAAGTATCATCTGATCATCCCGGCCATTCCCGGATACGACCCTGATGTAAAAAGCGACTTTACGAGCGTGGAAGAGATCGCAAAGAATCTGGAAGATAAGCTTATCGAAAAAGGCCTGACAGATGTGACGTGCATATACGGTTGCTCTATGGGGGGCAGTATAGTGACCAGGATACTGGCCGACAACCGGCTTCATATCAGAAATGCGGTAATAGACGGAGGGATCACACCGTATCAGCTGCCGAGATTCATCACGCGGCTTATCGCTGTCAGGGATTTCCTGATGATAAGCGCAGGCAAGATCGGAGGTACGAAGCTGCTCGAAAAGGCGTTTTCGACCGATGAACTGTCGGAAGAGGACGTGAAGTATGCGGCAAAGGTCCTTGATATGATAAGTGCCAGGACCATATGGAATACCTTCGACTCATGCAACAATTACTCCATGCCTGCGGATGTCCATACAGAATGTTTGAACATTGAATACTGGGTCGCAGAGAAGGAAGTACATGACAGACGTTGGGATGTCGCGTATATCAGGAAGATTTTCCCGCATACGGTATTCAGAAAGATAGATAATGTGGGCCACGGCGGCCTGGCACCGTTTAACCCGGAGAAGTTCGTCAGGGGGCTCGAGAGCGTTTGCAGGGGATAAGGAAGATGAGTGTTAAATATGAGATCCTTAAGCGGATAGTAAAACTTATAGGACTTAAAAATGCGTGGAGCGGCAAAAGTGCCGCGGAAATAGTTGCTCAGAAAAAGAAGGAAAATGCAAAGAATAAGATCCCACCGCTTTCCGATCCGGAATTTGAGATCACACAGATCCGGGTTATGGGGCATGTTGTGATCAGGATGATCCACAGACAAAAGACATCCTGTGCCAATCTGTTCATCATCGGCGGAGGAATGGTATCGGCGCCAAGACCGGATTCGATCAAAAAAGCTCTGCGGTTTGCCAAAGAAACTGGCGTTGATGTATATGTTCCGTATTATCCGCTGTGCACGGATCATCCGCTGACAGTGGCATATGAAATGATACATGAGACATATAAGGAGATGCTCAAAGATTACGAAGCGAAGAATATATCAATTCTCGGAACTTCATCCGGAGGCAATCTGGCATTGGGTATGATACCATACATCAATGACGGACATAAAGATACGCCCGTACCCGGATATATTCTGGCAATATCCCCCGGAACATGCGTTGAAACGGATGAAGAGTGGCAGAGGATGCTTAAGCTGGACAAGGTAGATGTGGCGATCCCTGCCGAATATATGAAAACGGCCGTTGATATCATGCGACATGGCGATATGTCCGTTCCGGAGTATATGATATGGCTGCAAAAGGGCGATTTCACGGACTGTCCGCACGTGACATTCGTATACGGGTCGGACGAGACTCTATATGCATGTGCCCCGTCTTTTGAAAAAGCAATGAAAAAGTACGGTGTGGATTATGACATGATCGTAGGAGAGGGAATGTTTCATTGCTATCCGGCTTTCCCAATCGTAAAGGAAGCGAAGGAGGGCTGGGATATGATGGTGGAACTTGTGAGAAAACAGGGCAGATGATTTTGGCTTTGTTGCGCTTTTATTATGCGGCGTGGGCGACAGCTTCCTGTTACCTGTTGCGGTTTCCGGTAAAGGAAACGTCGGGAGAAGAGATGAAAGAAGTATATGGTAAAAACACGGACCTTGATTGGGCGAGGATCGCTCATTTATTTAAAATCGGCATTATTTCATCTCTTTTGGCGCTGATCGGAGGGGATATGATTCTGGGATGGCTCAGCTTCGGTAGCCTTGTGACCTTTACCGGACTGCTCATAAACATGCCGAAGGCAATAAGAGGGGGAGAGAGATGAAGTACAGTGGAATGCCGGCAGGGATGTGGATCCTGTTTAAGAATTCATTTAGAAAGGCACTTACAGGTGATCTGGGATACAGCCTTTCAGATGCACAGAGGATAATGAAGGCCGCAAAACCAAAATACAGGGGGATCATAGAAAAACTTCCCGAGTTTGAGGCGGAAGACAGATTCAAGACGAACATCGTAAACTGTGCGGTCTTAACAGCCTTTCTTCTAAGCATGGACAGGAGGCCTTCCGTGGAAGAGGCTACCCGGTATTATGAGCATGCAATGACAAATCCGGCCACAAAGAAGTTCTGCCGTATGGGCGGTAAGAAGAAGTTCACCGACAGCGATATCGAAGGTATGAAAAAGACCGCTGTCTTAAAAGCCGCTGACCGTAATCCTTATTCGTGGAACATGGATTATCTTCCGTATGATGACGGGAGCGGGTATGAGGCGAGGTTCTATAAATGCGGAATATGCGTGCTCATGAAAGAATACGGGTTTTATGATCTGGTTCCTGCGATGTGTCATCTGGACTATACTATGAGTGAACTGGGTGGCGCTTCCGATTTTGTCAGGGAATATACACTGGCATCCGGCGGTCCTTATTGCGACTGCGGATATAAGAAGAAGCAGTCTTAAAGCAGGAAAGACATCTGGAGGATGAAAAATGATCAAAGAAAAGATAACCGAGGGTTTTTACGGCTGCTATTGGCCATACGAGGGAGCACGCGCAGCGCTCATTGCGATGCTCGGTGATGATTGCGAAGACTATATGGCAAAGTGTGCCGTAAAGTGGGTTCACAAAAGATTCGGTGTCAGCGTCATGACTCTGTCACCCGCTCACAAGGACTATGGTCATCACAATATGCCCCTGGAACGTATCGGCAATGCCATAGAATATATGAGGCAAAAAGGAATCGGCAAGACGGTCCTCCTGTCAACCATCTCTAACGAGTACCGGCGGAAGGATGACTGGGTTGTAGTATCGCTCA
>CAJOID010000086.1:0-6954 GCA_905234595.1 uncultured Lachnospiraceae bacterium
GGAAGTGGTAGTAAGCGAGATACCTGTTGAGAAAGTCATAGAGGCTGCTAAAAAGACCCTCTACACCGGACATATCGGTGACGGCAAGATCTTCGTATACAACGTACAGAAAGTCGTTAAGATACGTACCGGTGAGGAAGATTACGACGCTCTTCAGGACGTAGAGTAGAATAGAAAAATTCCTTTGTTCGGGATACTTGTATATGCGGCTCCGGGTTTATCGCCCGGAGTCGCGTTGTGTCTTTGTTATGGAATAATGGTTACGATTCGGTCTTATTGACGAGAACTCCGTCCTTCCACGTAAGGCTTACGGTTTTGCCGTCGCGGGTCCTAAGGCCTGTGACTGATCCGTTCTTCCATGAATCGGGAAGGGCAGGCAGGTATCGTGTCCGTCCGGAATGACTCTGGATGAGCATCTCGGCTATGCCGGATACGAGACCGAAATTACCGTCGATCTGAAAAGGCGGGTGGTTGTCGAACATATTCGGAAGCATAGAACTCTTGAGCAGAGCATAAATGTTATCAAGGCATTCGTTTCCGTTTCCGAGACGGGCCCACATATTTATGATCCATGCTCTGGACCATCCGGTGTGGCCTCCGCCATTTGAGAGGCGCTTCCTTATTGTCGCTTCGGCAGCTGTGAGCAGTGCCTCGCTGTTATCATCATCAAAGAGCTCTCTGCCGGGATACAGTGCAAAAAGATGTGATATATGCCTGTGTCCCGGTTCGGTTTCCTCATACGGCTTGGCCCATTCCATGATCGTGCCCGCATCGCTTATACACGGCTTCGGAAGTCTTTCGAGGATCGCTTTATATCTTGCTTCTTCGTCAGGGCTTAGCATTCCTGTTTCTGTCAGCCCTTTAAAAAGCTCATACAGTATCTGTGCATCCATCGATGCACCTTCACACATGGCGCCTTCATCATCACCTATACGATAGATGTTCTCAGGGGATACGGAGGGTGAAACTACGAGCTGTCCCAGGTCGTTTTCCTGAAGCGTCTCCTCGAAGAAGAGTGCGGCTTCTTTTATCATGGGCAGGTATTTCTCGAGAAAAGCGGTATCCTGAGTGTATCTTGCATGCTCGAGGATATGCAGGCACAGCCATGCGGCACCCATCTGCCAGTAAGTCGACGGAGGCCAGATATCCTGCGGAGCGCAGTCTCCCCAAATGTCGGTATTGTGATGTGCCATCCATCCGTGAGCACCGTACATGCGCTCAGCGACATCCCGTCCGTGCGGTACCATGCGTTCCATATGGTCGAAAAGCGGTGTATGCAGATCTCCGAGACCGGTAACTTCTGCAGGCCAGTAGTTCATTTCGGCGTTTATATTTATCGTATATTTGCTGTCCCAGGCAGGATAGAAGCTGTCGTTCCAGATGCCCTGCAGATTTGCGGGGAGACTCCCTTCCCGGCTGGATGATATCAGCAGGTAGCGCCCGTAGGCGAATGCAAGGTTGATCAGTCCGGGATCTTCTTCTCCGGCCTGTACCAGTTTGAGTCTCCGGTCCGTGGTGATGGATGAGCGGTCTTTGGATTCCAGTGACAGCACACAACGGTCCATATATGATGAGAAATCTTTCGTGTGTTCTGCCTTCAGGTTTTCATATGACTTCTGTGATGCCGCATCCAGAGTTTTCATTACGTCCGACTCCGGATCATCCGTATAGAAGTCTGTCTGACCCGCGATGAGGATCACACTGTCAGCCGGACAATGTATCATCTGTCCTTTGATCTCTACATGGCCGCCAAGCACACGGACTGCCATATGGTAACGTATGCCATCGGCACATGCCTGTCCTGACATGCACAGTGTACGATCATCAGCACGTGTATATATGCCGGCGTCGGAGCCTCTTGCGATCATCAGACGGAAAGGAGCACCGGAGGTCTTTATGACCATTACGCGGTCAGGATAAGAGATGAAGCATTCGCGTTCAAAATGCAGTCCTTCCTTTTCGTAACTCACATTATGGATCGCTGAATGAGTATCCAGGCTGCGTCTGTATCCGGGGATCTCTTCGATAGTATTAAGCTGCGGATTCCAGTATTCACGCATACCCAGGAGATTGATACGCTCCCGTCCTTCAGGGATCAGGAACAGGTCACCCAGAGGGACGTAACGGCATTGATAGTCGGGGATTGCCGACAAAGCTTCGTTGGACAGGTCCTCAGCATCACGCATCCTGCCTTCACGAAGCAGGGTTCTGACCATATCGACCGAGTTGCGGGCATCGGGGTTTACGCGGTCGCGAAAAACTCCCTGCCACAGGCTGTCGAGATTAAGCTGATACCGGTCGATCAGCGTTCCACCGAAGCACATGGCTCCCATGAAGCCGTTGCCGAGTGGGAGGGCTTCATTCCAGTTGGATGCGGGTTTGTCATACCGGAGTATATGTTCATTCATGGCAGTATCCTTTCTTAATCCTCACTATATCAAATAGAAATATGCGGCTCAAGACAATGATCTGTTATGCGGGATCATCTCACGGTTATATGACCGAGTATGCACATGCCGTGACGGGGATCGATATTCATCCCGGTGCGGCTATCGGTAAGAATTTCTTCATCGATCACGGTACCGGTATAGTGATCGGTGAGTCTACGATCATAGGCGATAATGTTAAGATATATCAGGGTGTAACGCTGGGGGCACTGTCTACCAGGGGCGGACACATCCTTAAGAACCTTAAGCGGCATCCCACTATAGAGAACAATGTCACCATATATTCCGGGGCTTCGATCCTCGGCGGCGATACTGTAGTCGGGGAAGGCTCCGTCATAGGAGGTAACGTCTTCATCACGAAATCAGTCCCGGCAGGAACCACTGTCAGCGTCAAGAACCAGGAACTGATATTCAAGAAAGCCGGCTCGAGGGCACTCACCAAGAAAGAGATAGAACAGGACGAATCCAGGTATTATGTAATATAGCTAAAGCATCAGTGAAAAAGAACACTGGCGTTTAGCTTGAAGATTGTTTTTTAAGGCACTCCGTATGGGGTGTCTTTTTTGTTGAATAAAAATTCAACAAAACTATTGACAAACCATCTGGGGCGTAATATATTGAATATGCATTCAATGAAATGAAATTCAGCAAACAGATTCAACGTTTCACAGGAGGACTGTTAAGATGAGCAACACAAAAGGAAAAGTGATCATAGTAGGCGGCGGTATCGCCGGATTATCCGCGGGCATATATGCATTGAAAGCCGGATTTGAGGCTGAAATATATGAAAAGAATGCCATCCCCGGCGGAGAGTGCATGGGATGGAACAGACAGGGATATCATATCGATAACTGCATACACTGGCTTACCGGCACCGATCTGCAGACGGGATTATGGGAAGTATGGAAGACCGTGGGAGCCATCGATGAGAATACGGAATATGCTGATACGGAGAAATTCTATACCAGCCGTGTGGGGGACAGAGAGGCTACATTATGGAATGATCTGGACAGGACCGAAAAGGAACTTATTGAAGAGTCTCCGGAGGATGAAGCTGAGATCCGCAAATTCATCGAGTATGTAAGATACGCCGAGAGCTGTGTGATACCTTCGATCAAACCCATGGATATGATGGGGATAAAGGATTACATGGAACTGGGTAAAGGCATGGCAAACATGCCCAAGGTCATGAAAGAGTATGGTAATATAAACTGCAAAGAGCTTGGACAAAGATTCAAGTCGCCCGTGATACGCAAGATGATGAGCGATTATCTGCCGGAAGAATATACTGCGTATTCACTTCTGGTCTCATATGGTACGATGACGAGCGGTAACGGCAAGATCCCGATGAAAGGGTCTCTCGCGATGTCACTCCGTATGGCAGCAAGATTCAAGGAGATGGGAGGTGTGCTTCATACTTCAGCATCCGTCAGCGAGATTGTGATCGACCGGAAGAAAGCCGCGGGCATACGTCTCGCGGATGGTACTGTTGTCAATGCGGATTACGTGATCAGTGCTGTTGATACGGACTTCCTTTTTGGTAAACTGATAGACAGGAAGTATATGCCCGCCGGACTGGCGAAGGCTTATGATGAACGCAGATCATATCCCGTGACGACGGGATTCCAGGTGGCTTACGCTATAGACGATGACTTTTCGGCAAAGGATACGGTATTCTTTGACTGTGCTCCTCTGGCGGTAGGGCACAGGAGCTTCGACAGGATCTCAATCAAGAACTACTCTTATGATGACAGTTTTGCTCCTAAAGGTAAGGCAGTGCTTCAGGCTAACCTGTGCCAGTCAGATGAGGATTATCTGTTCTGGGAGAGTCTGAGCCCGGAAGACTATAAAGCAGCCAAGCAGAAACTGACCGAAGAAGTGACGGACAGGATAGTAACGGCTTTCCCGGAACTGGCAGGCAGGATCGAAATCCTTGATTCATGGACACCGCTGACATATAACAGGTATTGTAACGCATATCACGGATCATATATGGGATTCGTAACTACCGTCGGCAGCAAGCAGATGAGATTTAAAGGCGTCGTAAAGGGTGTATCCAATCTCTTTATCGCAGGCCAGTGGATCATGAGCCCGGGAGGACTTCCCGTAGCAGTAGTCTCAGGTAAGTTTGCAGTACAGAGAATACTGAAGAAGCGGCGCAGAAGCATAGAGATCTGATATACAGAGGTTTGATATGACCCGTAAAGAACAGAAAGAAGAACGAAGAAAAGCCATCCTCATGACAGCGCTTAAGCTGTTTGTGGAGCGCGGTTACCACGATACGAAGATCACCGATATCGCGGAAGCGGTGCCCATGAGCACCGGACTTATGTTTCATTATTTCGAGTCCAAGGAAGATCTGCTAATGGAGCTGGTCAGGATGGGAAGTGCGGGGCCCGGATCGGTAGCATGTCCCGAAGATGTCCCTCCGGATGTATATCTGACATCCTTATTGGGACAGATATTATCCTATGCAAAGGAGTTCGTGCTGATGGGGCAGGTCAGGCGTACAGGGATGCCAGAGGAAGCGAGGAAACTGGCAGAGTCCGCGGATGCACTTGTTCCGACAGTCAGTATGATCGAACGAGGACAGAAAAAAGGCATATTTCATAAAGGAGATCCCGATACATTGGCCAGGTGTTTCTGGTATGCTGTCCAGGGTATCATGGAGCAGATGGCGACAGATCCGGAGATGAAGGCACCGGATCCTGAGTGGATCGTGGCAATGTTAAAATGAGCAGACAGAAATCTTTTGAACGAAGAGAAATACCGATGGCGGTACGCATACCGGTCATAGTGATCGCATCTTTTATATTTGCGGTCAATATCAAATCATTTGTACATACCGGAGGCCTCATTCCGGGAGGTGCTGCCGGACTCACATTGCTCATTCAGGAGATCTTTCTTAAATTCCTTGGGGTAAGCATCCCGTATACTCCTGTCAATATTCTTATCAACGCTGTCCCGGTATATATCGGATTTAAATTCATCGGCAGGAGATTCACGGCTCTGTCGTGTGTGGTCATTGTTCTGTCATCACTACTCACAGATATCATTCCCGCATATACTGTGACCAAGGATATTCTGCTGATATCCGTTTTCGGAGGCCTGATCAATGGTGCTGCGATCAGTCTCTGCCTGCTTGTGGACGCTACCAGCGGAGGTACGGATTTTATATCTATATTCCTTTCCGAAAGAAACGGGATTGATTCTTTTAATATCATACTGTTATTCAACGCATGTATTCTGACTGTGGCGGGTCTTCTTTTTTCATGGGACAAGGCTCTTTACTCGATCATATTCCAGTTCGTCTCCACGATGACGATCCGTATGCTGTACCGTAAGTACCAGCAGACCACGCTTTTTATCGTAACGGGCGATCCCTCGAGGATATGCTCGCTGATCTATGAGCTGACTCACCACGGAGCCACGATCATTGAAGGAGAGGGTTCATACGGACATGATGAGAAAAAGGTCATTTACTCCGTTGTGTCAAGCAATGAGGTGAACAAAGTGGTCAGTGCGGTCAGAGAAGCGGAGCCTGAGGCATTTGTGAACGTGCTGCATACCGAGCGCGTGAGCGGAAGATTCTACAGGGTACCTAAGGACTGACTGCATTGGAATTTTTTGATACAATTTACAGGTAACACTTTGTCATCATGAGGAACAGAGATATGAACAATTCTTTCGTAACAGAGGAAACCTATATTACAGGCAAAAAAGGACAGAAGATCGCAGTGAAAGGCTATTTTCCGTCGGACAACGGACAAAAGCACCCTGCAGTGATCTTTTCTCACGGATTCGGAGGAAACTACAGATGGCTTGAGCATCACGGTAAGTCCGTTGCGGAAAGGGGCATCATCTGCTTTTTCCTCGATTTCTGCGGTGGCGGTACGGAGTCCTTAAGTGACGGGACCATGCATGAGATGACTGTCATGACCGAGGTGTCCGATCTGGAGGATGTTTTTGAATATGTATCCGGACGTCCGGAGGTTGAGCCTGACAGCATCTTCCTGATGGGAGAAAGCCAGGGCGGAATGGTGACCGCATGCCTGGCATCCGAGCTTAAAGACAGGATAAAAGGAGCGATACTCTGGTATCCGGCATTCGTCATACCCGATGACTCGGCAAAGAGGATCGCCGACGGAGTAAGCAATTTCGGAGGAGTTGATCTGTCTCCGGATTATGATAAGGTTGCAGTGGAAATAGACATTCACGAAGTGATGCGCGGATTCGACGGTCCGGTGCTCCTGATCCACGGCGATAAGGACGGACTGGTACCGGTGAGTTATTCCGAGGATGCCGACCGGACATATGCCGACTCGGAACTGATCGTTATCCCCGGTGCCGGCCACGGATTCAATGCGCGTGATGCAGTTTTTGCTATAGACAGATCCGTGGATTTCATGATCGGGTATCTTAAGCCTCGCAGGAAACTGTTTACTCTTCATATCAAGGTCTTCAATATGATAAATAGAATAAGAACGGTTTCTTGCTTTTTTCTGAA
>CAJOID010000086.1:6969-13744 GCA_905234595.1 uncultured Lachnospiraceae bacterium
AGAAGGAGAACTATTTAACGGCAAAATACTGCCTGGTGGTGTAGATACGCAGGTCATCGAGTCATCCGGCGATGGTACGCTTTCAGCCAGATACATCCTGGAGGGAAAGGATGCAGACGGAAAACTTTGTAAGATGTATATAGATAATCGCGGAAGACTGTCCGAAGACGTGACTTATCCCGTTATCGGAGCCGACAGTACCGTGCTTGATTCGCTTAAGGCTTCACCGCTCGTGGGGTACAAGGAGAGCGATGACGATGGCTTCAGGATAGTGATATACCGGTGTTGACAGGTTGATGAAATTATCTACGAAGGCATCCGTAACATCACCAATGAAAAAAATGCACAGGAGACACTGGCCGATGTCGAATCCAGATATGTGAGGACCAGCGAGCAGGTCAATATATATAACTGGGAGTATGATATAGCGACCAAAGAGATGCGTCCCTGTTACAGATGCATGAGAGATTTGGGATTACCTGCGGTAGTCACCAATTATCCCGAACCGGCGTTTGATATGGGTATCTTTCCGCAGGATTATTACGAGATGTATCATGATATGCTGCGCCGTGTAGATGAAGGAACTCCGGAGCTTGAGGCGGATATCCCTCTGACCGCCGGCCGGGTTCCGTTCCGTATCAAATACACGACGGAGTTTGATGACGAAGGAAAACCTGTTAAGGCATTTGGCTCAGCCACACTTATTTCCGAGACAGAGCTCGGTCATATAAAAGTGGATAATCAGATCATATCGACTCTGGCAGAAGGATATGCAGGTATCTACCTGGCGGATTTCGTCCGGGATGAGGTCAAGATCATCAAAAATGACGGTTTCCTCGGACTGCAGGATGATGCAGGATGCGGAGATCTGATGTCCGCAGTGGCCGGAAGATTAAAAGAGGCAGCATCGGATGAGGTCGATGTGATAAGAGATGTTCAGCGTGTCCGCAACGAGCTTTTCACCGATGGTGAGATCAGAGAGTTTGTATTTAAGGACGAGGACGATGACAAATGGATCAGGCTCGATCTGCACCTTATGGAAAAGGGCAGTCTGGGAGTAGACCGGCTGCTGGTTACCGTATCCGTCATCGAAGATCTGCGCGCACAGAAGATGGATGCCGATCGCCTGATAGCCGCGCAGAAGGATGAACTTGAGGACAGACAGAAACTGCTCCTGCACGCGATCGATGAAGCCAATCGCGCGAATAAAGCCAAAACCGAATTCTTCTCCAACATGTCTCACGACATACGTACTCCGATGAATGCAATCACCGGTTTCTCCAGACTGGCTGTTGATGAGATTGATGACAGGGAGCATGTGGAGGATTATCTGGATAAGATAGTCACGGCAGGCGATGCCGAGAGCGGACAGAAGCAGGAGATCACCGCGTCCGATATGACCGACAGGTCTTATTCGGATTATACGATCCTGGTAGTCGATGATACTCCTATCAATCTGAAACTTGCCGAGCGCATACTTGAAACATACGGTTTCTCGGTCCGTACTGCGGATAACGGCGTCAATGCCATAGAGATGGTCAGAGATGCCCGTCCCGGAGAAATAGACGTGATACTCATGGATGTGATGATGCCGGTCATGGACGGCATCGAAGCGACCCGAAGGATAAGAAAGATGGAAGATCCCGCTCTGGACGGTATCCCTATCATCGCTATGACTGCAAATGCCTTTGAATCGGATATAGAAGCCGCTCTTAATGCCGGCATGAATGCCCATATAGCCAAACCGTTCAAAAAAGAGAACCTGATAGCTACCATAGACAGATATCTGGTATAGCGTCACAAAGCCTGACAAAGGAGTTCCTGACCTTATCTCTATGACGAGGATTCCGACACGATGTTCTATTATGACGAGTACGAGGACGAAGTCTATTACTACGATGAGGACAGCGATGACTGGTATCTTGTAGAAGACTGATCACTGCGAACAAAAAAACATTGACATAAATCGTATACCTGTATACAATGTTAGATATGAATGAACAAAGGCGTTCATTGAAAGGGATAGTATCCCCTTCGATGAGCGTCTTTTTTGTGTGAGGAGGACGTTATGATAACCTACGATCGTGAGCATGACGCGTGCGGTATAGGAGCTGTGGTAAACATCGACGGTCATGCAGATTATTCCGTAATGGATGATGCACTTCATATCGTGGAGAAACTCGAGCATCGTGCAGGTAAGGATGCTACCGGAGAAGTCGGAGACGGAGTGGGCATACTGCTGCAGATATCTCATGACTTCTTTAAGAAGGCAGCGGCTGACTGCGGAATCGGTCTTAAGAATGCTCGCGATTACGGTGTCGGCATGTTTTTCCTGCCGCAGGATGAGCTTAAGCGTACGTTTGCGATACGTATGCTGGAAGTGATAGCGGGCAAGGAGGGTGTATCAGTCCTCGGATGGCGTGAGGTTCCTACGGATCCGTCCATACTCGGAGCCAAGGCGCTTAATTCCATGCCCTGCATAATGCAGTGTTTTCTGGACCGTCCCGACGGGGTGGAGCGCGGGATAGATTTCGATCGTAAGCTCTATGTGATCCGCAGAGAGTTCGAACAGAGCTCCGAGGATACCTATATATGTTCAATGTCTTCCAGAACCGTCGTATACAAGGGAATGTTCCTCGTAGGACAGCTCAGAAGATTCTATACCGATCTGCAGAGTACCGACTATAAGAGTGCGATCGCACTGGTTCACTCCAGATTTTCAACCAATACCAATCCCAGCTGGGACAGAGCACATCCATACAGGATGCTCGCACATAACGGCGAGATCAACACGATCCGCGGCAATGCCGACAGGATGCTCGCACGTGAGGAGACGTTTGTATCTCCGATCATGCCTGATGAGATGAGCAAGATCTATCCCGTGATATCTGCGAGCGGATCAGATTCCGCGATGCTGGATAACACTCTGGAGTTCATGTACATGAACGGCATGGAACTCCCTCTGGCCATCATGGCTCTGATCCCCGAACCCTGGAAATATAACCGTTTCATGAGTGAAGAGAAGAAGGATTTCTATCACTACTACGCAACCATGATGGAGCCCTGGGACGGTCCTGCAGCATTGCTGTTTTCCGACGGAGATATGTTCGGTGCGACTCTGGACAGAAACGGACTGCGTCCTTCGAGATATTACATCACGGATGATAACAGACTGATCTTAAGCTCCGAGGTGGGAGTGCTTCCGATCGAACCTGAAAAGATAGTGAAAAAATCCAGACTTACACCCGGACGTATACTGCTGGTGGATACGATAGGCAAACGTATCATCTCAGATGAGGAGTGCAAGGATTACTATGCAAACCGCAGACCATACGGTGAGTGGCTGGATTCCAATCTGATACATCTGTCGAAACTTCCCATTCCTAATCATAAGGTGCCTTCTGAATCACAGGCCGACAGAGACAGGCTGTATCGCGTGTTCGGATACAGCTATGAGGAAGTCAACAACAACATCCTCTATATGGCCAAGGAAGGCGTGGAGCGTACGGTATCCATGGGACATGATGTTCCTCTTGCAGTACTGTCCGAGCATCATCAGATACTGTTCTGGTACTTCAAGCAGCAGTTCGCACAGGTTACGAATCCTCCTATCGATTCGCTCAGAGAAAAGATCGTTACCGACACGACAGTCTACATAGGATCCGACGGTGATCTGCTCAATGAGAAAGCGGATAACTGTACTGTACTGGAAGTCAATAACCCGATACTGACAGGCGTCGACCTGATGAAGATCCGTTCGCTCGACAGACCGGGCTTCAAGTCCGAAACCGTATCATTGCTGTATTACAAGCACACGTCACTGGCACGTGCGGTAGACCAGCTTTATATCCTGGTGGACCGCGCAGTGTCAAAGGGTGCGAACATAATCATCCTGTCCGATCGCGGAGTGGATGAGAATCATGTACCTATCCCGTCGCTGCTGGCGGTGTCTGCGGTAGAGCAACATCTGGTCCATACACGTAAGAGAACCGCCGTATCGCTGATCCTCGAGAGCGGCGAGATACGCGATGTGCATCAGGCAGCTTGCATTCTGGGCTTTGGCGCCAGAGCACTCAATCCTTATCTGGCCCATGAATGCATAGGCGAACTGATAGAGATCGGTCTGCTTGATAAGGACTATTACACTGCAGTGGATGATTATGATGATGCGCTTCTTAAGGGCGTGGTGAAGATCGCGGCGAAGATGGGTATATCCACGATCCAGTCGTATCAGTCCGCGAGGATATTCGAAGCTATCGGTCTAAGCCGTGAAGTCATAGATGATTATTTCACCGGCACCGTGAGCCGTGTCGGCGGCATAGGTTTAAGAGAGATTGAGGAAGGCATCGCATTTAGACATGATCACGCTTTCGACCCGATGGGCCTGCCGTCTGATACGACGCTCGACAGCATCGGATTCCATAACTTAAGGAGCGGTCATGATAAAGAAGACCATCTGTACACCCCTGTGGTGATCACGCTACTCCAGCAGGCGGTCAGAACAGGCAACTATGAACTGTATAAACAATATGCCGAACTTGTGGATGACAGGAATCACCCGCATACCCTTCGCGGCCTGATGGAATTCGTGTCCGGCAATACGCCTGTCGCCATAAATGAGGTTGAACCTGTCGAGGAGATCGTGAAGAGATTCCAGGTCGGAGCGATGTCATACGGTTCGCTTTCTCAGGAAGCGCACGAGACTATCGCCATAGCGATGAATACCCTCGGAGGAAAGTCAAATACAGGCGAAGGCGGTGAAGCAAAAGACAGATTCGGTACGGAGAGAAACAGTGCCGTTAAGCAGGTCGCATCCGGCAGATTCGGCGTCACGGAAGAATATCTGCTGAGTGCACAGGAGATCCAGATAAAGATGGCACAGGGTGCCAAGCCCGGTGAGGGAGGCAATCTCCCCGGCAAAAAGGTTTATCCCTGGGTGGCTGCGACCAGACACTCGACTCCCGGTGTGCAGCTGATATCACCTCCGCCTCACCATGACATCTATTCGATCGAGGATCTGGCACAGCTCATATACGACTTAAAAAACGCAAACCGTGATGCCCGCATATCCGTCAAACTCGTATCCGAAGCCGGAGTCGGAACCATAGCATCCGGCGTGGCAAAAGCAGGAGCTCAGGTTGTACTCATTTCCGGTTATGACGGAGGCACTGGTGCCGCACCGTATTCATCGGTTCATTGTGCCGGCCTTCCCTGGGAACTCGGTGTGGCGGAAACTCACCAGAGTCTGATAGAGAACGGATTGCGAACCAGAGTACGTATCGAAACGGACGGTAAACTGATGACCGGACGTGATGTGGCTATCGCAGCATGTCTGGGTGCCGAGGAATACGGATTCGCAACAGCACCGCTTGTGTCTCTCGGCTGCATGATGATGCGTGTATGCTCCAAGGATACGTGTCCCGCCGGCATCGCAACACAGAATGCCGAGCTTCGCAAACGCTTCTGCGGCAAGCCGGAATATGTGATGAACTTCATGAAGTTTGTGGCTCAGGATCTGCGTGAGATCATGGCAGGGCTCGGTGTCAGGTCGGTTGACGAGATGATAGGCCGTACGTCGTTTTTAAGAAAGAGGGATGCGCAGATCCATTCAAGAGCAGCCAGCGTATATCTGGGTATGATCCTGCATGATCATGAAGCAGAGGAATCCGAAGCGCCTGTAAGAATGAGATTTGATCCGGCCGATGTATATGATTTCAAACTCTCCGAAACCCCGGACGAGAAGACTCTGCTCCCCTGGTTTGAGAAGTCCAAGAAGGATCATAAGGCTAAACATGTCATAGATGTAAAGATAGACTCCACTGACAGGACATTCGGAACCATACTCGGGTCCGAGATAGTTAAGTATGTACAGAAGCACCACAAGGGTGAGGAACTGCCTGATGATACCTATACGATCAACTGCACGGGCGGCGGCGGACAGTCATTCGGTGCGTTCATTACGAAGGGGCTCACGCTCAAACTGTACGGTGACGTAAACGACGGTATGGGAAAGGGTCTGTCAGGTGGCAAGATCATAGTCGTACCGCCTGAGGGAAGTACGTTCAATGCATCCGAAAATGTGATCGCCGGTAATGTGGCTCTGTACGGGGCAACTTCCGGTAAAGCATATATCTGCGGCATGGCAGGTGAGAGATTCTGCGTACGTAATTCCGGAGCCACGGCTGTTGCCGAGGGATGCGGAGATCACGGACTGGAGTATATGACAGGCGGACGTGCCGTGATACTCGGACCTACAGGCAAGAACTTTGCTGCAGGAATGAGCGGCGGTATCGCTTATGTGCTCGACCGCGATCATACACTTTACCGCAGGGTCAACAAGGATATGGTCACGTTATCCGATGTGACGGAGAAATACGATATAGAGGAACTGAAGAATATTCTGACCGACTATCGGGAAGAGACGGGGTCAGCACTTGCCGGAGAGATACTGGGGAACTTCGATGAGACAGTTACCTCGTTTAAGAAGATCATTCCGGTGGACTATCAGAAGATGATAACAGCCATAGCAGGGTTTGAGGAGCAGGGAATATCCAGAGAGGACGCTGAACTCGAAGCGTTCAGGAAGATAACGGGGAGTGTGATCTGATATGGGTAAAGCGACAGGTTTTATGGAGTATACGAGACAGGAGAACCGGGAGATACTTCCCGAGGTAAGGACTGGTAATTTCCTGGAGTTTCATGAGTATGCCGCCGGGAAGGAGCGCATATGCCAGGCAGCCAGATGCATGGACTGCGGAGTGCCTTTCTGTCAGTC
>CAJOID010000087.1 GCA_905234595.1 uncultured Lachnospiraceae bacterium
ATGGGAGTCATACCTTTTAGTTTTCTCTGCGGTCTTTCACAGTTATAGAAGTGAATGTATTCTTCGACCGTCCTTATCAGTTCTTCATTGGTCCTGGGAATATCGAAAAGCTCCAGCTTCTCTGACTTGAGATGACCGAAGAAGTTCTCGCAGCACGCGTTGTCGTAACAGTTGGCTTTCCTTGAATGGGAAACAGTTACACCGTGCTCATCAAGATATCTGATATAAGCGATGTTCGTATACTGGAACCCCTGATCGGAATGAAGGATACATTCTCTGGTTGTACACCACTTATCGTTTATGATCTGACAGACATTGTCCATCACCAGCTTCAGGTCATTAAACCGTGAGATCTGATAGGCTATAATGGAATTGTCATAAAGGTCTTTTATCACGGAAAGATACATGCGGCCTTCCTGACTGTAAATGTAACTGACATCTGTCACGAGCTTTTGGAGAGGACGTGAAGCAGAGAAGTTACGGGCGAGGACGTTGTCGGAAACGATCCTCGCTTTTTCATTGGGATCTTGTTTTGTGCAGCACTGATACTTCTTCTTTCTTACCGGGGAAGATAAACCTAATATCTTCATGTATTTATAGACCGTCTTGTCGTTGAATATGACGCTGTATCTTCGTATGATCTCATCTCTTATGAACCTGTATCCCTTATGTGTCTCAAAGAAGATCTCTTCGATCATATCCGCCAGTTTCTCATCGAAGGAATACCGGATCGGCCGTCCTGCCTTAAGCCAGCGGTAGTATCCGCTTTGGGAGACGTTCAGGTATTCACAGAGACTTCTGATCGGATAGTCCTCCTTTAAGTCATAGACGATCATATACCTTAATGCCCTCCGTAGTTTTTGCGGAGAGCCTTCGCTTTTTTTAGGATGGCATTCTCCATCTTCAGGTATTCGATCTGTTCATCCTTATCGAGCTCATCGACATTGACTTTCTTCGGTCTTCCTTTCCTTACTCCGTCTTTGGCAGAAGATTTTCCTCTGCCGTCATGTTTCAGTAATTCCGGATCTTCTCTGTAGAGTATGGACCACTGTCTGAGCTGTTCCTTGGAACGAAGCCCGAGTTTTCTTGCGGAGATTGTCAATCCGCCAAGTTCCCCTGAAAGATACTTCTCTACAGCTTCCTTCTTGAATTCCGGAGAATACTTATTGTTTGGTTTTCCGGCCATAAATGAAAAACACCTCCTGTACATTCATTGTACAGAAGGTGTTCCAGGCCTTTTTATTCACTGTCCATTTTCAATGGGGCAGTTCATCGGGCGGAGAACGAAGCTCTCTCCCTCTACCTCCATTGCGGGGAACATATTCTCCTTGTAATGATCCCAGTGTCCGGAAGTCTTATACAGTTCAACGGAGCCCACGCTCGGAGTAAGAACATGCTGATAGTTGAGCCTGAGTTCCTTCTGTCTGATGTAGTTCTCAAGCTCCTGCCATACGAGCTGTCCCTTGGGCAGATACATGGGAAGGCCCCTGCCTACCAGGTCATCCACCATAAAGAGCTCCATGTCCTTGCCGATCTTGCGGTGGTCGCGTTCCTTGGCTTCTTCGAGAAGCTTTAAGTGTTCTTCGAGCTGCTCCGCTTCGGGAAAGCATACACCGTATACTCTCTGGAGTACCTGCTTCTCGGCATCACCCTTCCAGTACACACCGGAATGCTTGATGAGCTTGAAGTTACGGCAGAGCTTCACATTATCCACGTGAGGTCCGCGGCACAGATCCGTGAAATCTCCCTGATCGTAACAGGTGATGGTTCCGTCTTCCATATTTGAGATCAGATCCAGCTTATACGGATCGTCCTTAAACATTTCCTCGGCTTCGGCCTTGGATATCTCGCGCCTGTATATCTTTGCGCCGGTCTTTGCGACCTTCTTCATCTCCTTCTCGATAGCGGCTATGTCTTCGTCATTCAGGACCGCATCCCCGAGATCCATATCATAGTAGAAGCCTTCGTCTACTACGGGACCTACCCAGAACTTCGCCTGAGGATACAGATGCTTTACCGCCTGAGCCATCAGATGTGCGCATGAATGATTGAGTACATGCAGTTCTTCGTCTTCCCTAAAGTTAACCATTTCCTTTACTCCTCGTGTATTGACCGGAGTCTTACACCGGTCCTTATTATCGTCTTCTAATCTTCGATTGTACCATTTTAGCCGATACTATACAATTGTTCGATCAGTTCTTCACACTTATCCGTGTCCATGGTACTTATGGTTTTGCCAAGCTCGACGATAACATGCTTCACTTCTTCATCATATGCGAATTCACCCAGTCGCCCGGATACCGATTCCATTGCGTCCATATCGAGATCCTCACATGCCTGGCGCAGATCTGTCAGGATTATCTTAAGTGTATAGTTATCGATAAGCGGTTTATCTGCCTCGTCATCTGCCTTCGCCGAGCCCCCGTAATACTCTTCCAGAGCATCCAGAAAACTCCTGTATTCTCCGAGTGTATCCTCCGTTTTGTTTCTGATCGTGTCAATATCCGATGCTTTTCCCGCTTTTTCCAGTTCCTCCGCCATATCACCCAGAGCCATGGCTCCTATCTGACGCGAACTGCTCTTCAATGCGTGGACTCTGATCGTATAATCAGCCCAGTCCCCGTCTGCATATGCCTGCGCGATCCCTTCATACTTTTCGTTTCCGTATCTGTAATACTCCTCGAGTATCTTGTCATACAGAGCAGATGATCCCAGTGCGCCGAGTGCCGCGGCGGTATCCAGACCGCTGTAGTTTATGTGTGAAGCAACACATTCCGACTCCTTTGCGTCAGCTTCGTTTTCGTAAGGATCTCCTGTTTTCTTCGGTATGATCTTTTCTTCGGGGAGCCATTTCTTCACCTTCTCGGTAAGGTCCTTGATATCTATGGGTTTAGCGACGAAATCGTTCATTCCCGAGCTTTTGAACAGTTTTCTGGCTTCCTCCATTACATTTGCGGACAGCGCTATGATCACAGGATGAACCATGCTGTTCAGTTCTTTCCTGATCGCGATGGTAGCCTCAACTCCATCCACGTCGGGCATCATATGGTCCATGAACACAATGTCATACTGGCCGGTTATGGTCTTTTCGACCGCCTCACTCCCGCCGTGTGCATGATCGGGTGCGATATTCATGGGTGCCAGAAGTCCATCGGCTATCGTCAGATTGATATCGTTATCATCTACCACCAGAACACGCGCATCGGGTGCTGAGAAGTCGACTCTGAACACGTTCCTGTCGCCGGAATCATGCGCATCGTACCTTTCATTCATGGCACAGACTATATTCATGGTGGTCCTGGGTTTGCGTATGGTATGCAGATTGGGGATATCGTCATCCGTATCATCCGTGGGTTCAGCCAGGATGAAGCATCTGATATCGTGATGCGCACTCAGGAATATCCGTTTCTCATCATCATATGCGGATGTCTCAATGAACAGGAACTCCGTCATATCCGTAGCTTCATATTCGGCGAGACTGTGAATGAACCTTCCCGCCACTCCCAGATTTTCAAGTCCTTTCAGGAGTTCAACCGATCTTTCCGGGGTTTCCGTCAGTATAAATGCATATTTCGAATCGGCATTTTCCACCCGGATATCATTACTGTCATCCTCGATCTTCTGAGGGATGGTGAACCAGAAGTCGGAACCCACTCCGTACTCGCTCTCCAGTCCCATCCTGCCTCCCATGGCTCCGACAAGCCTCTTGGATATGGCAAGTCCGAGTCCCGTGCCCTCCACGGATCTGTTCCGTTTGGAGTCAAGCTGCTGGAAACTGTCGAAAAGCTTGCTCTTATCTTCATCCTTGATGCCGATACCCGTATCGATAACATGGTAGGTCAGCTCCACATGATTTTCATTTATCCGCTCGCAGGTGAGGCATATCCTGACCGACCCTTCATTGGTAAACTTGATGGCATTATTGGCCAGATTGATCAGTACCTGTCTGATACGCATCGCATCACCGACAAGTCTGTGAGGCAGCTCGCCCTCTATCAGTGCAAAAAGCTCAACAGGCTTTTCGCCCACCCTCACATACAGTACGTTGGCTATATCGGAGAGTTCTTCAAAAGGACTGTAGGCATCCTCTATGATCTCCATCTTGCCGGATTCGATCTTGGAATAATCCAGAATGTCATTGATGATATTCAGCAGATTCTTGCCGGAGTTCTGGATCTGTCTGAGATAATCGTTAACCCTCTCGGGATCGTCTTCACGTATCGCTATCTCCGCCATTCCTATGACGGCATTCATGGGGGTACGGATCTCATGACTCATATTGGCCAGAAAATCGGACTTCATGCGACCGGCCCTCTCCAGCTCCTCGTTTGCTTTACGCATGGATCTGATACGGTTATATGAATCGCTGTGATCGTGCAGGATATACAATGTACCGATCCTGATATCGTTATCGGTCAGTTCCTGTACGTTCGGTTTGAAATAGTAATCCCTGTCAGGTCCCTCGTATTTAAGAATCTGGGCGTTATCCATCTCGATCGTATGGGAGAGCCATTCATCAAGCTTGCTGCGATCCTCAAAGTCCCTGCTGAGCTCCGCATGTATCGAGCGGCGTATCATCGCATTGATGTGAAGTAGCCTGTCATTCATATCATACAGGATCAATCCGTCACTCATGTTATCGGCGAAGTTATCCAGCGACCAGTCTCTGATCCTCCTGCTCGCATAATCCCCCGTCAGATAATAAACAACAGGGAGCAGTATATTACCGAGCATGCTCTCTATCCATACCGGAAGCTGAAGCACATCCGTGAACACTTCCATTACGGCTACACATAATACTATTGATAAAAAAGTGACATATCTGGACCTGAAGATCTTCGGGCATTTGCCGAAAAGCCTTGCCAGAACATATAACGCATAAAGAGTATTGATATAGAACAACGCGTTATAGACACCGTAATGCATCAGGAATGCGGGGTTCCCCGGCTTCGTGGCCACGACCCAATGCTTGACCCGCAGAACCCGGTCCGTAAATCCGAAGACATCATGTTTGACATACCCGGAAATAACGATGACCGACTGCATAACAGATATGATCAGGGCCGGCATTACGGAGGTCCCGCCTTTTTTGTTCTTCAGGATGTAATTCTCGGTCGATAAGATCATCACCGTAACTGCCGGCAAAAGCCATGCATGGACCAGATAGTATATCAGAAGGATATGCTCCATGACCGCAGGAGATACCGTGATCATATATATGCCGCACAGCAGATCCCCCGCCGCGATCACTGCGGCGACAGCCAGAAAACCGGTGCTAAACTTCTTTTTCCCCAGTTCATCGTATATGTATTTGACCGCTGATCCGGTAAGTGCCAGAAAAATCAGCAACAATATAAATGTCATATACCCGTCACATTTCCTTTCAAAGCGAAACCCAATAACTCATATTAAGAATATCAGATTTTAAGGGTATTTGAAAGCATACTGACGGCTCCGGACAATATGTCCGCTATGGACTGCATCACCCTCCCCACACTATCCAGATGAACAGATAACCTATAAAAACCGCTGTCAGCGTAAACGGAATACCTATACGCATGAAATCCATCGTCCTGACCTCATAGCCTTCCTTCTTAAGGATGCCGATTCCGGCAACATTGGCCGAGGCACCGAAAGGCGTAATATTTCCTCCCAGCGTAGCTCCCGATAACAGGCCGAAATAGAGGACAGTGGGGTCGATCCCCAGCTTATGGGCTATACCCTGTACAACCGGAAGCATGGCGGCAACGTAAGGTATGTTGTCCACAAAAGCTGAGATGATGACCGACCCGAATACGATCACGGTATACAGAAGGAATGTATTATCCCCGGAACCGCATCAGTCACTTCCGTTTTGTTGCCCTTAAGTATAGGCTGTTTTTCCCTTCGAAACAGCAGCCATAGTAAATACCACCGGAAAAGCGATCACGAGGTACAGTGTCGTTGCTCCGCCCATTATTGCCATAAAGATAAACATGATCCAAGCTGTTATTTCGTTCATTTATTCTCCAATCCGGTCTTAAGACCCGTAAAATCGTATGATAAACAGGCACTCCGTAATTGATTCGGCTTCGCCTCGTCAATTACTATCGTGGGCTGTCGCCCGAGACAGATAAGCATAAAAACACCCGGCAGGAAGCAAGCTTCCTCCGGGCGTTTATTATGCTTATCTGTGCCTGGTTTGTAACCGGATCACTCGATGATAGATGCAACTCTACCTGATCCAACTGTACGTCCACCCTCACGGATAGCGAATGTAAGACCCTGCTCGCAAGCGATAGGATGGATGAGCTCGATGGTCATCTCTACGTTATCGCCGGGCATGCACATCTCTGTGCCTGCAGGAAGCTCGATAACACCGGTAACGTCTGTTGTTCTGAAGTAGAACTGAGGACGATAGTTGTTGAAGAAAGGTGTATGACGACCACCCTCGTCCTTGGTCAGAACGTAAACCTGAGCGGTGAATTTC
>CAJOID010000088.1 GCA_905234595.1 uncultured Lachnospiraceae bacterium
TCGATCCGTAATACAGATGTGGGAATCCCCACAGAGATACGCTTCCGGCGATCATTCCTTTCCATTCCGTACCATCCGGCTTAGCACATGTGCATGCATCACCGTTCAGTGAACTCTCGTAATAGTGAAATTCATGTCCCCGTATACCGGGAATCACATTTGCCGGACCCTCCGTTTCATCACATGAGCTTATATACATATAGCCGAATCTTACGAGATGGCCTGCATATCTGCACTCTCCGTCTATGATCCCGGCCAGGGAAAAACCGGCTCCGTCCGTATCATAAACCATTTTATGAAGATACATGAATCCCCCGCATTCAGCCAGGGACGGCATGCCGCCTCTGATAGCGCTTCGTACGGAATCAAGCATACTCCTGTTGCCGGAGAGTTCCTTTAGATACAGTTCGGGATAACCCCCGCCCAGAAGCAGCCCGTCAGCATCTTCGGTGATATGATCATCATGTATGGGAGAAAAATACCTAACCTCCACTCCCATCTGCTCCAGGAGTTCGATATTATCCTGATAATAAAAGCAGAAAGCCTCATCGCGTGCTACCGCCAGCACCGGTTTACGTGTGCCGGCTCCCGATGTGTCCGTTCCCGGCGTGCGGCGTCCGGTCTCATCGTCCGTGACGTTTTCCGCCTTTTCTCCGTACTCATCCATTATCTGCAGGATGGCATCAATATCTATGTGTGCGTTGATCAGACGTGCAGTGCCCGCTATCCTGCCCCTGATATCCGAGATCTCCCCGGGGAGCATAAGTCCCAGATGCCTGCTGCCGATCGCGATCTCATCTGCCTTAGGCATAAATCCCAGCAGTCTCACATCACGATAACCTGCATCCGCCAGTTCCGCAGTCAGGACCGGAGCTATTTTTTCATAGAAGCCGGGCGATATCCTGTTCAAAACTATCCCTCTGATCAGATGACCGGTATCGTCCGCCAGTATTCCCCTGATGATGCTGATCAGTGTTCTGCCGGTCCCGCGTGCATCGACACACAGTATGACGGGAATCCGGCACATAAGCGCTATCTCATATGATGATCCCGACAGTCCGCTTACATCCGAGCCGTCATATATCCCCATCACGCCTTCTATGACAGCCGGACGGGTGCCTGACGTCCCGAGCGCGTGCCTTATCTGAGCCTCGCTCATGAGATATGAGTCAAGGTTGCGGGATCCGATCTCGAGTACCTGCCGGTGAAACATCGGATCGATATAATCCGGACCGCACTTATATGATACGGGTTCAAGTCCCATGTCTTTAAGCACGCGCAGAAGTCCGCATGTAAATGCAGTCTTGCCGCTGCCGCTTGAAGGTGCCGCTATCATTATGCGTCTCGTTGTCTCACTCATATCCTTTACCACTCAAACGAATATATCATCACCGGATTCTGCGCCTGCATCATATGATGCGAGCCAACTGTCCTGATATCGGAGACCTGCATCTGGATGATGTCTGCATCATCTATGCCCTGCTCCTCAATGAATGAATTAAGAGCTCCGGATGTCTCCAGACTGACAGAAGTGATCACATAACGGATGCCTGAGCCCTTCATATGTACCGACATCAGTATCTCTGCAAGTTTCCCGGCGCTGCCTCCGATAAACACCGCATCCGGCGTATCCAGACCGGTCAGGACGGCCGGTGCTTCTCCTTCTGTCAGATGAACATTATCCATGTGAAGAGCTTCAATATTCTGTCTGATCAGCCCGGCAGCTTCGGCGTTTCTTTCGATCGTATAAACCTTTAGTGAGGGATGCAGAGAGGCTGCCTCCAGGGCCACGGAACCCGTACCGCCTCCGATATCGTAGACAATATCGCCCTCGCGCAGTTTGAGCCTGATCACGCTCTCATGCCGGATGCACTCTTTGGTCATGGGAACATGCCCGCGTATCAGATCATCATCTTCAAGCACCCTGATGAGCGGTCTTCGCTCATATCCGGGGTTGATCACGAGTGCCGTCAGTATACCGTCACTTTTAAAATGCATGGCATCCTCAGGGGTGAGTTCCGTCACCTTTTCTGTCTCATATGAAAGGTTCTCTCCCACCGTTATCCGGCATTCAGGCGCTACATTCTTCAGGCGCTCTCCCAGGCTGCGCACATCACCGTCACCCGACAGGAGCACATATGTCTTGCGGTTGTATCTGATCAGTTCCGTCAGTTCATAAAGACGGGATGCGGAGTTTCTGCCGTGAAGACTGAAGACGGCCGCATCATTATAACTCTCCGCTGTCAGAGCAGCCAGACAGGCTATCGACGATATGCCCGGGAGGATCCTTATCGCAGCTTCGGGATCCCACTCTCGGACCGCTCGTTCCACGCTTCCCGCCCCGCTGTAGAATCCGCTGTCTCCCGAAAAGAGTATCACGACACGCCTGTACTCCGGATGTTCCTTCAGGATGGCTATGATATCCGGTGCTAGATATGCCGGATACTTCACGGATACCGTCAGATGATCTGTGAGCCGCCCGGCTCCGAAACATACATCAGCATCTTCGATCGCACGCCTTACCTCTTCCGTGACCGTGCGACTTTCTCCCATACCGTATCCCGCAAGTGTGATGATCCTGGATGAATCCGTATTATCATCCGTCCGTTCATCACACAGAGTTTTGCCGGTGATCATGCGGTATGCTTCCGTCAAGGTTACTCCCGCATCTTCTGCGGGTCTGCGGATCACATGACATGATGTGCCGGTCTTGAGACAGGCTTTTAGCTTGTCATCATATCCCCCGGCAGTTCCGCTCTGTTTGGTCACCATATGCCTGATGCCGAACTGTTCGATGAGGGCTTCGTTTATATTCACTCCGAAGGGGCCCTGCATGGCGATGATCCGCCTTCCGCCAGATGTCTGTTTTCCTCTCCCGGCAGGATACGGGCATACACCTTGGGATTGTGCGAAAGTACTGCTGCAAACGCCGGCAGTTCCTTGCTTCCGGTCGTGAGCAAAATGTTTCCTTCCGTATCATCAAGTGAGCCAAAACATTCCTCGGGATCATCATAGAAATGCACTTTCTCATTTTGTGCATCATCCCGTTCACTCTCGAAGCCTTCCGCCCCGGACCTTTTTATATGTATCAGCCTGCATCCCGTATCCGACACTGCCTCTTTGATATTTGAAGTGGCCATAACAGCATAGGGATGTGTTGCATCTACTACGATGTCATCCTGTTCATATTCTCTTTTCTTCAGGAATCCGCACATCGCATCAAGGTCCATGCGTCCGGTCAGTACCTCGGCATATTCGTTCGGTGTGATGAGTGAGTTGCCGTAATCCGACGTCACCGACACGGTATGATAAACAGAAGCCCGTGACAGGGCCTCCGACAGTATTCTGCCTTCTGTTGTTCCGCCGAAAATGATGATCTTATTCATTCAATACATATCCTCTCGGAGAGATGAGTCTGTTATCCCTGATATATGTCCCGGAGTTTCCGATGAATACCGTTGTAAACATGTCGGCCTTAAGTCCTGAGAGTTCTCTCAATGTACAGGTAGAGGCACTCTCACCCTCGCGCCCTATGTTTACGGTATATCCGCAGCAGGTGTCAGGTGATATCCTGCTCATCAGGATCTCACAGGCTCTTCTCAGATGATCCGGTCTGTGTGCGCTCGCAGGATTATAGATCACGATCACGAAACCACCCTCTGCGGCCGCCAGAAGCCTGCGCTCTATCGTCTCCCACGGGGTGAGAAGGTCGCTTAAACTGATCAGACAGAAATCATGATTTATGGGAGCACCCAGAAGAGCCGCTCCGCTCAGTGCCGCGGTAACTCCGGGAACAACGGTCACATCCTGTGCGCCTAATCCCGCTTCGACAGCGCACTCTATCATAGGCGAAGCCATACCGTATACGCCCGCATCCCCACTGCAGATCAGGGCCACATTTTTACCCTGAACGGATAATTCCGCGCACTTCCTGCAGCGCTCGATCTCACCGCGCATTCCGTTCTCGTAATACTCCTTATCGGGCCAGATATTCCTGATGAGAGCCGTGTATGTCTTATATCCGGCTATCACATCACACTCTTCTATCACGGCCGCAGCTTCAGCCGTCATCATATCTTTTTCACCGGGTCCTATCCCAACCACGTATATCATATATACCGCCTCCTGAGCGCGACCGCATTTCTCATAAGTACCGCCTCCTGAGCGCGACCGCGCATGTCAGTCCTTCCCCCCTGGTCTTGTGTACTACGATCTCACCGTTTTCCGATCCCAGCATGGCCGCTCGCTCACATACGTTATCTGTTCCGGTCGTCTCACGCACGAAATCCGACGCCTCATAAGTCCCCGGAGCTTTATTGAGAAGCCCGGCATCAAACGTGATCAGCGGAAGTCTGTATTTCGAACAAAAAGATTTAAGACCGGGTTCTTCTTCTTTTATATCTATGGTGCATACCGCATAGATGTCATCCAATCCGATATATTCGCGCCCGAGAATGCTTTTGACAAAGTCTTCTATCGCCTCAGGGCCGGTCCCCTTTTTCATTCCCAGTCCCAGCACGTACCGTCTGGGTTTGAGCAGCAGCGAGTATTCTCTGTCCGTATCATCAGCCACGATGATATCTACGGGCTGTGCAGGCGGATAATCCTTTATCGACAGCGTGACCGGCTTGCCTTCTATGGCCCTGGCATTGACCCGTTTTATGCCGTTTCTGTTAACTATGCTGAGGTTATTCTCAACCGCAAATACATCCGCGCTGAATGCTTCATTGACATCCGTTGATGTAGTGATCACGGGTTCGGCGCCGAGGAGTGATGCGAGCACGCACGCGATCTTCGCGGCGCCTCCGGCATGTCCCGAGAGGATGGGAATGACATATCTTGCACCGTCATCTATAACTATCACCGGCGGATCGGTCAGTTTGTCGGATACACATCCCGAAACCGCTCTTACCGCTATTCCCACTGCCCCCACGAAGATGATACAGTCACCTGTTTCAAACCTCTCCGCGCACCAGTCCCGAAGGGATCCTTCAATTACAGAAAAGCCGTCGGGGACATCTCCGTCCTTCATTCCGGAGTATGACGTGACATAGGGTGTCCCGGAGGCGCCCGCTCCGTGTATACCGGCATCTGCGGCCGCTTCATTTATCCTGCGTATGATATCCGCACCCTTATATGTAAAGCATATCGCGGCTTTATTCATGTCTGCTCCCCAGTCCCCTGACGATATCCGGTAGTGAATTCCGGATCATATAATCTGGATCTTAAATACGATGTGTGTAAAACAGCGTCTCCGACAAGCACGACAGCCGTTCTGGTAATGCCTGCCCTCCGTGCGGTCTCTCCGAGAGCCGCTACCGTGCACTCGAAAACCTTCTCATCCGGCCATGTAGCCTTGTATACGACAGCGGCCGGTGTATCCGGTCCGTAACCGCCCTTGATCAGTCTGCACGCCAGTTCGTCCATCATGCCTGCCGACAGATAAACTGCCATCGAAGCATGATGAGCGGCCAGGCTTTCTATACTCTCAGATGAAGGTACCGGGGTCCTGCCCTCCATACGCGTGATGATGAGCGTCTGTGATACTCCGGGCAGAGTGTATTCCATATTCAGGGCAGATGCCGCACCGAAAGGTGCGGCATTTCTGTTTGGCATCCGGGCGGCTGGGAGCTCGCTCACAAGCCGGTCCGGGGCCAAACAGAAAGCGGCCCCCGGCCGCATCTGCCTTGGCTGACTGCTCCCGGACCCACCGAGATGTGCAAGGGAGCGCAGCGACCGCGCAAATCTCGTCCTCCGCTGAAATGCCTTGCAGAACGTTCTGCAAGGCATTTTTAGTAAAAAGTATCCAAAAAAATATCCCAAAAATCGATTTTTGAAACTATAAAAAAGGTGCTCGCAGGTCGGCACCTTTCGACGAAGGACTCATTATCATCAGAGTTCTAGTCAACTGAATCTTTCGGCTCCCAAATGAAAATATCCTGATCGTTGTAATAAGATTTAACGCGCTGACACTGGTATTCGTTAAGGCGCCAGTTCTTACATTTGCCAGCAAGTTCATATTTATCGACTTGTTCCTCTTTGACAGATCGAGTAAAAACCTGGCGAGTAACCTTTTCTTTCTGACCGGTCCGGCGATTCATCACTTCAAATTCCATCGGAATAGTGCACCGGTTATAGTAGTTGAGACAATAGACACAATGCCGGAGCGGCTTCTTCTGTAGCATCGCCTGACTGAATCCAAGGTTAAAGAGGTCGAATTTAGGTTTGGGCCTATGTGGATTAATGTCGCTGAGCAGATTCAATTCAAAGACGGTACCCTGGAGATGCTTTGTCTCCATCTCTCCACACGATACATAACGTTCCTGTGTCCCCATTTTCCCGTCTTTTAAAAGGACAAAACGATCCAGTTCCTTGATGTCAGAGTTGTGAGTATCTCTTGCAAAGTTATGGAACATTATGAATGAGGGTTCCGGCTCTATATGATAAGCGTAATAGTAATACGGCCGCTTTGGCGCTTCCTTGACCGGCACCAAACCTCCTTTATTCTCGATAATCGGCCTTCGGAAATCGGCCTCGCTCTTAACCTTCATCTCAATGATCTGAAGGCCAGACTCCAGTTTCTCCGGTGTGCAATCGTGACTTACAGATATCTCTAGAAATATTGGCGGGAGGTCGGGTTTCTGGCTGTTTGTCAGCAATACATCGGCTCTGAATCCATTATAGACTCCTTCTATCTGGTATGTATCATACTTTGTCTTGAGATCTATGGTGTGCAATGTGGTTCCAGAGCACTCTTTCCAATGAAAACGGTCGTATAACTGGCATGATTCCACCAGTGGACACTCATTATGGATATAGTAACTTATCTCGAACTTAGGCTGTGTCTCAAACTGCTTAGCAAGATGTTTCTTTGCCAAATTGTGGAGATACGTCTCCGGATTACAGAGATCGTTGACCTTGTGGCGGAAGTGTGGCTCTTTATGTTCGCTCAGCACCGGCACCATCTCCTTATCACACCCGAGGCAATAATACTTGTGCTCGGCTCGATTCTCATGAGTTATCGACCCGATGTTATGGACTTCACCATTTTCATCTACAGCATTGGGGTAAGTAATCATAGGTCGAGGTCTCCGCGCTTCAGCATATTCTCATAGTACGTCAAATTGATTTTCCGGTTGCAGCCGCTCTTATCGGCCTTATAGTTCGTGCAACCGAGGAAGGGTGTGCGGTCTTTTGTCCGGACAATCAAGTAGCCGTCCTTGCAGCAGTCGCATTTGAGGATGGGAAGGATGCCACCTGATAGGTCGTTAGTCATGAAGTCGCAGATTTC
The DNA here is from genome assembly GCA_905234595.1 of uncultured Lachnospiraceae bacterium. Classification (GTDB taxonomy): domain Bacteria; phylum Bacillota; class Clostridia; order Lachnospirales; family Lachnospiraceae; genus XBB2008. Next base: position 7,292 of record CAJOID010000088.1, read on the forward strand.
CGGCTCATTGGTGCATATCCAGAGGCGTAGTCCAAAGTCTCTCTTGTGCTTGTACTGGAGCGGATAGCCGCATATCGGGCAGCGTTTTATCATCGAGATGTCCGGTGACTCGGTCTTGGAGATGTCCAGGTCTCCGTTCACACAGACGTTATCGTATTCCTGAACCAGTTCTGCTACGAATCGTGACGGGCGTTGCTGAGGTACGGCGATATAGACTCTATTCTTGGTGCGTGTCATTGCCACGTAGAACAGGCGACGCTCTTCGGCGTACTCGATGGTACGGTCCTCACGGATGACCAGTTTCATCACTGGATCATCCTCAATCTTAGACGGGAAACCATAGGTGGCGTTCATGGCGTTGATAATGACGACATTATCGTAACCCAGACCTTTGGAACGATGTGCTGTGAGGAAGGATAGTTTGGCTTTCGGGTAGGCCTTAGACTTGACATCGCCGGTTTTCTCGAAATAAGTGAAGAGTCCGCTGCGACTGAGGTTGAAGGCATCAAATCCATATCGGCCGATGAGAAGGATGGAGGAATTTGCAGGTTTACCTTCCTTCTCATTTGCTTCCATTATCTGGCCGATGCAGCGTTCTACCGCTTGGGCCTGCAAGAAGAACTTGCCACCCTTTCCTTCGAGGTCTTTCTTGTCACCGTCTTCTGAATAAGCCTCGATGATGATGGGAAAATCGATATGCTTGGGACTAATGAGTGATTTCTGAATCTGGGAGGAATTCTTCTGGATGAAACTTCCGGCAATGTCAATAACTTCCTGCGAGTTGCGGTAGGTCTTGGTTATCTTCAACTCTTCCCCATAGCCCATTATTTCCGCAAAATGGGTAAAGAGTGTGATGTCCGAACCGGCATAGGCATAGATGGACTGCCAGTCGTCGCCCACAGCGATAATCTTGGCGTCGCAAATCTGGGACAAGGCCCGGGCAAGGTCGAAGCGCTGCCGGGAGATGTCCTGGTATTCGTCGATGATGATGTACTTGAAGTTCAGCTTCTCGCCCATATCCTGCTGCTCCTGCAGAATCTTGGCGGAATCGTTTATCATATCTTCGAAGTCCACAGCGCCGCGCTCTTTCAACTTCTTGGAGTACTCCAGGTAGCATTGGTGACAAACGTCCAGGAAGAGTTTGGTGCGGACATTCTCGGTCATCCGGCGCATCTCACGGAACTTGTCGGTGTCGTAGCCGTTGGTCTTGAAGTTCTGGATGAAGATGCAAAGAAGGCGGACCAGTTTGAGGATGTATTTATTCTCCTCGGTAGAAACAATCTTCTGATAGACTTCCTGCTCGGAGCGGGGTTGGAGTGTAACACCGGCATCGATGAGTTGTTCCTTCAGATGCTCCAGCAGCGGGCGTCCATCTTTATATTGGGAGAAGGTATAGATGAGTTGTGTTCCATGGTCACGGTGGAACTTGACCTTGTCGTTAACCTCCTTCTTGTAATGCTCCAGTTCGGCATTGGTGTAGCGGTTGTGCGTGCCGTCTTCCGTAATGCCAAAATGCTCAATGTAGATGGTCCTGTCGCCTTGCTTAATGGTGAAGTCAGGAGTGTAGGGCTTGTGAGATTTCCGGAAACTATAAGGATAAATCTTCTCGTATTCGTAG
>CAJOID010000089.1 GCA_905234595.1 uncultured Lachnospiraceae bacterium
GTCTGGTGAAGTAACCCCGGATCAGGCTGACTGCCGCGCCGGCCATGACCGTGCTCATCCCGACTGCGGTTCCGCCTATGAGCATTCCCACGTCTTTCTTTTTCATGATCTCCTCCTAATCTGCTTATATATACAGTTTATTCATAATCGTCTTCATCGTCTTCGAGCAGACGCATGGGCCTGTGATCACGCCTGCGCGAAATCGCCCATTCGCTGGCCATCGATCTGGGGCTGGCCGGTCTGGTCTGAGTTTCGACCACAGAGCCTGCTGCCTCGAGGTTCTGCGCTGCGACCGCTGCCTCGGATATCTCCGGCCGTGAAGGTTCTTCTTCGATCTGCCCCGATTTGATATTGGTGATCTGCTTGCGCAGTCTCGCCGATACGACCGATGCCATCAGGCTGGCCGTGGAGTCGGCGATCTGGGCATTGACCGATTTGCGGCTGGCTTTACGCGCTGATACCGGCATGGCGATATCCGCTTCCGCTGCGGCTGCGGCGGACTGCCTGCCCGGTTCGGGCTCGGGAATAGGGAGTGCCACGTCCAGCTTCTCGGCCTTGGTACGCGTATCTGCCAGAGCTTCGGCAGACATATCCCTGTTCTTCAGGTCGTCCTTGGAACCGCCCTCCATCTGATCCACGATCCTGGCCACGTGCTCACGCTTCGCGGCACGGCCGAATCTCGCACGGTACAGGATGAATATCGTATCCTCCCTGATACCGCGGATCATCTCGTCAAACATATCATATGCCATGAACTTGTAGGCGACAAGGGGATCCTTGCCGGAGTAGTTCTGCAGGCCTATGCCGTTCTTGAGCTGGTCCATATCCTCGATATGGCGTGTCCATTTGGAGTCAAGACACTTGAGCATCACGACTTTCTCTATCTCATCGACATTGTCCGTATGTCCGAACTCGCCGATCTTGTCCTCATAGAGGTTTAGGGCTTCGAGCTTGAGCTGTATCTCGAGCGACCGTCTGTCAGCGCCCTCAAGTCTCGAGAGCGACATCGGTTTGAGCGGGATGAGCGGCAGGATCAGTGAATTGAGTTCCTGGAAATCCCACATATCCGGCCTGTCATTATCACCCACGACCATGTCGACCGCATCGCGGATCGCATGCTCGATCAGACGGCAGATGGCCGGATGTATGTTATCCTCGGTCAGGATACGCTCGCGCTCTTCATATATGATCTCGCGCTGCTCGTTTAATACTTTATCATATTCGAGGACGTTCTTGCGCTGGCCGTAGTGGTTGAACTCAACCTTGGCCTGTGCGCGCTCTATGGTATGATGCAGGGACTTATGCTGGAGACGCTCGCCCTCCTTGAATCCCAGCCTGTTATACAGCTCGATGAAACTCTCGTTACCGAAATGCTTAAGGATGTCATCTTCGAGACTTACGATGAACTGGCTCTCTCCGACATCTCCCTGCCTGCCCGACCGGCCTCTGAGCTGGTCATCGATACGCCTGGATTCATGGCGCTCGGTTCCTATGACTTTGAGGCCTCCGGCTGCACGTGCCTTTTCATCTATCTTGATATCCGTACCCCTGCCGGCCATATTCGTCGCGATGGTCACGACCCCGCACTCGCCTGCGTGGGACACGATCTCAGCTTCCTCTTCGAGATGTTTCGCATTCAGCACATGGTGGGGGATATCCTCTTTCTTCAGGAGTTCACTGATCTCCTCGGAGCCCTCCACGGAAACCGTTCCGACCAGCACGGGCTGGTTCTTGGCATGTGCCTCCTTGATCTCATCTATGACCGCATTTATCTTTTCCTTATGCGATTTGTATACCGCATCGGGATAGTCGATACGCTGGATGGGACGGTGCGTCGGTATGGTGACCACGTCCATGAAGTACACATCGCGGAACTCTCTCTCCTCGGTGCGGCCCGTTCCCGTCATGCCGCCCTTTTTCTTATATTTATTGAAAAAGTTCTGGAAAGTGACGGACGCTATCGTGATGGATTCCTGATTGACCTTTAACCCTTCCTTGGCTTCGAGTGCCTGGTGGAGTCCGTCGGAAAACTTACGTCCGGGGGTTGCACGTCCCGTGAACCCATCTATGATCAGGACTTCTCCGTCCTTGACCATATAGTCAACGTCACGCTCGAGCAGATAATTGGCTCTGAGTGCGATATTGATATGGTGAATGATCTCGAGGTTTTCGGGATCAGCCAGGTTCTCCACATGGAAGAATTCCTCGGCCTTGTGAACGCCCTGTGCCGTCAGGCTTATGATGTTGTCTTTTTCATTGGCATAATAATCACCGCTCTCCTCGGCAGCACCGTCCAGGATATATTCAAGTTTGGATCTCTCTTCGGGGATCTCGCCTCTCTCCAACCCCAGCACGAACCTGTTCGCCGGTTCATAGAGGCTTAAGTCCTGATCGTTACGGCCCGATATACGCAGGGGCATCCTCGCCTCATCGATCAGCACCGAATCGACCTCGTCTATAATGCAATAGTGCAGGTCACGGAGAACCTGCTCTTCTTTATATATGGCCATATTGTCGCGCAGATAATCAAACGCGAGCTCGTTGTTGGTGACATATGTGATGTCGCACGCATACTGTGCCTTGCGCTCTTCCTGAGGAGTATCCTTGGTCACGCAGCCGACCGTCAGCCCGAGAGCATTATGAACGACCGCCATCTCCTCGGCGTCACGCGCAGCCAGGTAGTCGTTACAAGTCACGACATGCACACCCTTGCCCTCGAGGGCATTGAGATAGGCCGCACGTCTGGGTCTTGCCCTCACCGGTACGCATCTCGGCGACACGTCCCTGATGGAGTATGATGCCTCCCATGATCTGCTCCAGGTAGTGTCCGGTATGACGCACACGGTTGGTCGCTTCGCGCACTACTGCATAAGCATCTACGAGGATGTCATCAAGAGTCTCGCCGTTGGCCAGTCTCTCTTTGAACTCGAGGTGTTTGTTCTGCAGATCCTTGTCGCTGATCATGGCCGTCATCGGACGGAGCACGTCGATCTTGTGCACCAGCGGCAGCAGCAGTTCTATCTCACGCTTGCTGTGCTGGCTCAGCGACACCGTATTCGGTTTGCCGGGCTTGGTATTCGGTGTCTTCACATTTACAGGTTTATGTTCAGGCGGTCATACGGAATGCGGACTTCTATATAGCCTGCCGCATACGATCCCATATCATAAGGAGGATAGAGGATGGTCACACCTTCCCCGTCATACTCAATGTTCGGGCTGTCAAACGAAGCCTCCTCGTATGCCTGGTTATAGACTTCGTTACTGTCATTCGAAAAATACGGAGAGTTGTCATACGTATAGCTCAGGAAATCCTCTTTGGTCGCCTCGGCCACGATCCTCTTATATTCTTCCTCGGTGCCTTTATAGAGGTCTCCTATCGTGATCCGCTCTCCGGTATTTAGGTCAAAAAGATACTGTTCCCTGTTCGGGTATCCGTGTGCACCTCCGCCGTACCAGTATCCGTTCATGCTGACGGTCATAAGTTTACCCCCCGCAAGCATCTCCACGTCGCCGACCATCATGTCATCGGTGATGCAGTTCTGTGTCGGATATTCGAGATGATACTCACAGTCGGAGTCATCGGCGGGTGCGTAATCACTGTTCTCCATGCCGCCGAAGAATTCATCTCTTCTCTGCCGTAAGAAGTCATTGATCACGGAAGCATTGGCCGAGTACTCATCATCCAGCACGAAGTTCTCGGAATAGTATCTGAAGAGAGTGGTACCGCAATACGGGCATGCGGATTCCTCGGATGAACTCTCCACAGTTCCGTATTTGAATGCGTTAACTTCCTCCACTACGCATCCGGTGGACTTATATGCCTCATCGGGTGTATGGGCATCGGCGCTGACCCACTCGAGTCTGTCCGTATCAAACGTGATATAGTAGATCCTCCCGCCTATGATCCTGAATCCCTCGATACCCGGAGTAAACTGCGCGCCTGGCACGGAATCAGCCGCATAGAGCTGTTCACTGCGGTTTGATCCGCCGCTGTACGAATAGACCGTGTTGACGGGATATCCGTACTCCTCCATGGTCCTGATCGAATAGTAGAGTTTACCGTCCAGATACCCGAGGACGGTCACCTCCTCAGCGGGTATGGTAAGTGCACGTGCCCTCTCCCGTCCCACATCATAGCAATAGAGTATATTGCAACTGCTGTCGGTGTCCCAGCAGGTGAAATAGATATAATCATCATCATAGGTCACAACATAGGGATATCCGTCACTCCAGAGAGGTTTGATCGGAGTGAACTGTCCGTCTACAGTCAGCCTGCCGTACTCTCCCTCGTTCATCGCGAGGATCCATCCGACCTCATCCAGCGCATGTGAATAGCACTGTCTGCCGTCGGCATAGTACGCTATGCGACCCTGAACGTTGTAGTCTCTGGCTATCGCTGCCGCAAAAAGATCTTCAAGGCCCGATCCTGTCTCAACGAACTTCTGTCCTGCTTCATCGAATGTATAACAGTTCTCGAACCGGTCTGACAGGTGTCCCTCCGCATTACGGCTGCAGTTAACGGAAACATGGAGCGCGCCGTCATAATACTCGGCAACATCGATATAACTGCCGTCACCCGGCTCCGACTTCCAGAGCAGATACGGCTCATAGTCTTTAGTATCTACAGCATATACGACATAACTGTAATCGGTGTCGTTACCGTATTTCTGATACGACTTGAAATACAGGAACCGGCCGTCAGAAGCGATCAGATCATCCGAATACCAGTCGGACTGCTTATCATACAATCTGACATAATCACTCCCGCGGTCCCCGACGGCGGCAATGATCTCATCGCGGTCATACGTGCCGGTCACATTGCCCGCGCTGTCCACGGTATAGAAGATCCTGGCATTCGGGTTTTTGGAAAGGAGATATTCCCCGTCATCAGCAGACGCTGTATCAGCATCAGTTTCTATCTCTCCGGCGCCCGCCCCACGGAGCATGTCAAGCACCGCTTTGGAGTCACCGCTGCTGCCGTTCGCATCCTGTGTCTCACCGTCCTGTTCCTCCACGGTCTCCGGTGTTCCGGCATCGGGAGCAGCCGGCACTTCTTCCTTTCCACAGCCTGCCATTGACAGAACCATGACGGCGGTGAGCGTAGTTACGATGAATCTCTTTTTCATGGGTAAATCCTTTCGTCCGGTATCATAGCCTGATCCTGCCCAAAAGAACCGACAGGATATCATATTATTATACCATATTTACAGGTCCGGATGCTCACCCGACCAGCCGCGCTCCGGCAGGCAGGACAGAAATGACATGTCATCCCCGGATATCTTGAAATCAAATATATCGAGGTTTAGCTGCATGCGCTCGGGTGATGATGTTTTGGGTATCACCGGGATACCCCTCTGAAGCAGGAATCTGAGCAGGATCTGCGCGGGCGTACGTCCGTATTTCTCAGCCATCTTAACCACATATTCATCGTTCATGACTCTGGCGTGGCCAAGTGGGCTCCATGCCTGAGGCAGTATGCCCTCCGAACGCAGGTAATTGAGCGCATACTCCTGCATATAGCCGATATGAAGTTCCAGCTGATCCACCATCGGGCGTATGCGGGCCGTCTCAAGGAGAGGCCTGATATGATGAGGCAGGAAATTGGAGAGACCGATCGCACGTACTCTGCCCCGATCATATAGATCCTCCATCACGGTCCACGACTCCCTGACCTTATTCACCCAGTCGGGATCATCCGCAGTCTCTTTGGGCCAATGGATCAGATACATATCCAGATAGTCTGTACGGAGCCTGCGGCATGACTCTTCAAAAGAAGCAAGCGTGCTCTCACGGCCCAGGTCTGTTCTCCAGACCTTGCTGCACAGGAAGATATCCCCGCGCTCTATCCCGGAATCTGCGATAGCCTGACCTATCTCTTCTTCATTGCCATAGAAGCTTGCCGTATCGATATATCTGTATCCGGCATCCAGTGCATCGCGTATGGTCTGTGCACCTCTGCCTTCGGTAGACAGATACGATCCGTAGCCTACGGCAGGGATGGCTACTCCGTTATTCAGAATGTACTCAGGTCTCGCATCGGCATAGCCGACGATATCAAGTATCCGGTCGAGCAGGCGCATGTTCTTAAGAGAAAACTCCTCGGTGATATGCGGAGATGCCTCACCCCGGATACAGCTGTTCATCTGTTCGAGTTCGAGGGTGTAATTTGATTCTGCCCGCACATGTACGGTGCGGGTGCTGCGCCCGCCATCGGGACTTTTGACAGTCACGGTGAACTCAAGCTCACCCTCCTGATTGTATTCGACATCGGATCTGATATACCCCTTAGAGCCGTGGATGAAGAGGCGGTCATATCTGTCTGAGGTATCGATGCCGAGCGCCATTCCGACATTGAACGATGCCCTGCAGCCGTTCTCAAACTTAAGCAGTACCGAAGCCATATGATCGACTCCGGTCTTATCCAGCTCGGCATCCGCCTTGATGTACTCGATCGGAGAATCAATGAGAGACAGGATCATGGTGGAACAGTAGCAGCCGACATCATATATGCCTCCGCCGCCGAGTTCCTTGTGAAGCCTGAAATCGTTCGAATAGTCCTGGGTAAGGAATGCGGTATCTATATAGTCGACATCTCCTATCTCACCGCCTGATATGATGTCTTTGAGTGCCTGTACATAAGGGCTGTGGAGATATGCATAGGCCTCCATCAGAATCACACCGTTCTCGTGTGCCGCCCGGTACATGACGCGGAGTTCCGACTCGTTCATCGCGACGGGCTTCTCACACAGCACATGCTTATGTGCACGCAGAGCTTTCACCACCCACTCGCAATGGATATCGTTCGGCAGCGGCACGTACACTGCCTGCACTTCGGGATCCGCAAGCAGGGCGTCATATCCCTCATATGCCTTGACGAATCCGAATCTCTCTTTGAATGATTCGGCCTTAGCCAGGCTCCTGCCTGCTATGGCATAGAGCTCGCAGCCATCCGCGCGCTGCATCCCGGGTATCGTGCAGCTTGCTGCTATCCCCGATGTTCCCATCACACCCCATTTGATCTTATCTGACATATTGCTACTCCTCTCTCATCTCACATCAATCTGACACATCCACATCCGGTGAGATATATACCCGGTAATCCGGGTACGCCTCACTGACTTCCTTCGTCAGTATCTCTATCGCACGTGCCGGTGTCTCACCGAAGTTGATGACCGTATCGAAGCGCATCGTCTTCTGCTCCATATCCAGATAGAAGCCGTGCATCTGAAGCGCAAAATCATGCGACATGACGATCCGCCGCACATTGTCCCTGATCGAAGCGGCTTCGTCATTCTGCGTATTATATGAGTAAACGCCAACCCCGGTAAGTATGACCGCTGTCTCGGAGTATACCTTTTCCTCCAGACGCCTGGTCAGGCTGTCTACCTCGGCCACGGTCATGGTATCCGGCAGCTCGACATGTACCGAAGCGATGTTCTTGTTCGGCCCGTAATCGTTGATCACCAGATCGTATGCTCCGCGGACCACTTCCTCTTCGTTTATGATCTTTTTTACCTTCAGGGTGAGTTCCCTGTCAGCACGCTGTCCGAGGATGTCGTTGAGAGTCTCGATGAGCATCTCCACGCCGGCCTTGATGATAAAGCATGCTATGATCACGCCGACATATGCTTCCAGCGACAGCCCGAAGAAAAGAAAGACAAGCGCGGACACGAGCACCGATGCAGACAGTATCGCATCAAATAGGGCATCCGATCCGGAAGCCGTGAGTGCGCCCGAGTTTACGCGCACACCCTGTTTCTTTACATATGTTCCGAGTACCAGTTTCACGGCTACGGCCACCGCGATTATCACTATCGATACCGTTGAATAATCAGCCGTTTCGGGATGAATGATCTTTTTCACCGATTCTACCGCCGACGTGATACCCGCATACAGGACGATCGATGCGACCAGCATGGAAGTGAGATACTCGATACGCCCGTAACCCAGAGGGTGTTTCTTATCGGGAGCCTTGCCCGCGAGATATGCTCCGACGATGGTGATCACGCTCGAGAGCGCATCCGAGAGGTTGTTGACGGCGTCCAAGATCACGGCGATCGAATTGGATATGATGCCCACGGCCATCTTGAATACCACCAGCAGGATGTTGGTCACGATTCCCAGTATGCTGGTGTTTACTATTACCTTTTTGCGTTCCTGTTCGTTCATTTTATTTCCTTTCCGGCAGTCCTGTCTTGGAGAGGACTGCGATGCTTTCACAATGGACCGATCCGGGGAACATGTCGGTGCATGAAAGCCCGGTCAGATCGTAGGCGCCATCCGCGCACAGGATCTTTAAGTCCCTGGCGAGAGTAGCGGGATCACAGCTGACATAGACTATG
>CAJOID010000090.1 GCA_905234595.1 uncultured Lachnospiraceae bacterium
ATCCCTCGGCGATCTTGAGATTTGCATAGTGCAGTCCCGATGAATGAGCTCTGAATTCCGAACAGTATGGCGGTGTATCAAGTCCGTCGAATGATTCGTATCTGCCACCTGCATATACAGCATCCAGACAGTATATGATCTGCCCGATCGAGGCTGTACCCAGCAGCGCATCCACCTCGGGGATCTCTTTGATGATATCGTCACGATATCTCTGACTCAGACATCCCGTTACGATGATGCATCTGATCTGTCCGCTCTTTTTCAGTTCGGCGATCTCCAGCAGCGTGTTGATGCTCTCTGCCTTGGCATCACCGATGAAACAGCAGGTGTTGATGATAACACCGTCCGCGGATCCGATATCATCCGTAAAAGAATACCCTCTCCGCGACAGTTCGCCGAGCATGACCTCCGAATCCACCAGATTCTTATCGCATCCGAGTGATATGAAATAAATACTGTGATCCATAATCAAAAAAGTCGACAGACCTGAAATGCAACGCATCCCAGGTCTGATGATCAGTCTTCGTCGTTTAAGATCTTTATCTTGCCGGCGTTCAATTCTTCGACCGCTACGGAAAGTGCCTTTTTGCCTTCGCTGTCAACATAGGCTTCATCACCGTTGTTGATCTGTCTGGCTCTCTTGGATGTAGCCATTACGATCGAATATCTGGAGCTTACTACCGGCTCCTCTCCGGGCTCTACATCACTGTTTACCACCTTCATCAGGTCGGTATATGACGGGTGTAACATAATATATCCTCCTCAATGTTTGAATTATATATATTCCTTCAATTCCTCGTTTATCTTTTTCAGAAGACCGGAACTGCAATCGGGTTTGTGATGTAATGCCTCGATCAGGCCGTGCAACTCTTCCACACACTTATCGAGATCATCATTGACCAGCAGGTAATCGTATCTGTCTATAAACTCCGATTCCTCGTAAGCCCTGTGCATCCTCTTGTTGATGGTCGCTTCATCCTCTGTGCCTCTCTCGGTAAGTCTGCGCTTCAGTTCATGGGCGCTGGGAGGTGTGACGAATATCAGTATCGCTTCGGGGAATCTGGTCTTGACCTGTATCGCACCCTGCATCTCGATCTCCAGGATGACATCCTTTCCCTGTGAGATCATCTCCTCAACATACTTGCGCGGGGTACCGTAATAGTTCCCGACGAAAGTTGCGAACTCCAGGAGTTCTCCGTTGCTTATGGCTTCCTCAAAACGCTCCTTGGATACGAAGAAGTATGACTTGCCATCCACTTCTCCCTCACGGGGCTCTCTGGTCGTCATCGATATCGACAGCGAAAGCTCCGGACTTTCCGATACGATCTTTTTAACTATGGTTCCTTTGCCGGCGCCCGAGAAACCCGATACTACGATCAATACTCCCTTTTCAGCCATATTCACCTGCCTTATTCGAGATTCTGTATCTGTTCACGTACCTTTTCTATATCCGTCTTCAGTTCTATAGCCCTGTCGGAAACCGCCAGATCGTTCGTCTTGGACAGTATCGTATTCGCTTCACGGTTCATCTCCTGGGCTATGAAATCCAGCTTCCGTCCGACCACTCCGCCCTTCTTCAGAGTATCCCTGGTGGCGTCGATATGGCTCTTCAGTCTGACGAGTTCCTCGTCGACGCATATTTTATCGGCGTAGAGCGTGACCTCCATGAGAAGTCTTGACTCGTTGACTGTCGTGTCACCGAGCAGATCCCGCACCTTTTCCTCCAGAGACTTCTTGAACTCAGCTATGATCTCGGGACTCCTTCCGGTGATGAAGTCCACATTGTCACTCATGGAGACAAGCTTGTCCTCCAAGTCACGGCGCAGGTTCTCGCCTTCCGTCGTACGGGCTTCCACGAATTTCTCCGCGGCCCCGTCAACAGCCTGCCTTAAGATGTTCCATATCTCCTCTTCGTCCTGATCGGCTTCCGCCATCGTGAATACTTCGGGACATCTGGCGAGTGTCGACACACGCACATCATCGTCGATACCGAACTCTTCGCTCATCCGGCGCATATACTTCAGATACTCGGCAGCGAGTTCATGGTTGTACTCAACCATCCCCTCCACTTCAGAGTGATCTTCCCAGGTTACGAATACATCGACCTTGCCTCTCTCGATATACTTCTTGAGTTCGGTCCTGATCGCCGAATCAAACTGGGCAAGTTTCTTCGGCATCTTGATGTTCAGATCCAGGTACCTGTGATTGACCGATCTGAGCTCGACGGTAACCTTTCTCTCGCCCGAATGAAGTTCATACCGGCCGAAACCGGTCATACTTCTAACCATAAGAAATGCAATCCCCTTCAGAATAAAATAAAAGTGTGATCATATCGTGATGATCAATAAATGATTATATCAAATCACCGTACTTTAAGCAAACTCTATTGACTTAATGTATTGGCTTTATGTATTGACTTAAAGTCACACAGTGATAAAATCAATATCACTATGCTGAAGAAAAAATACATAGGCGATAAGGCCTTCTACAAAACGGTACTCGGCATTGCGGTACCCATAATGATCCAGAATGCGATATCCAATTTCGTCGGTCTGCTCGACAATCTGATGATAGGCCGGGTCGGCACCAACGCACTCTCAGGTGTTGCCATTGCGAACCAGCTCATATTCATATATTATCTGCTGGTCTTCGGTGCTGCGGCCGGCATCGGTATATTCACCGCGCAGTATCACGGTGTCAGGGATAACGACGGTATCCGATATACATTCCGCACGAAGCTGATCGTGAACTCGATCATCACGGCTCTGTCGATCGCCATACTGATGGTATTCAGTGCTCCGCTCATATCACTCTATCTGCGTGGCGAAGGATCGGCCGCTGATGTCGCCGATACTCTCCGCATCGGTCAGAGTTATATGCGTATCATGCTCATAGGTCTCATACCCATGGCATGGACACAGGCCTATGCCGGCACACTGCGTGAGACCGGTGAGACCAAGGTCCCGATGTTCGCATCTTTTGCTGCTGTATTCATCAACCTGATCGGCAACTATATCCTGATCTACGGTCACCTCGGTCTGCCTGCGATGGGTGCTTCGGGCGCGGCTCTTGCGACCGTCATCTCGAGGTTCATAGAGTTCGCGATCCTGATGATATACACGGGCACGCACGCAGATGCACATCCTTTCATCAGAGGTGCATTTAAGAACTTCCGCATTCCGGGGAATCTGATATCCAAGTTCATGATCAAATCCATCCCTCTCATGATCAATGAGGGACTGTGGTCAGGCGGCATGGCTGTGCTCAACCAGTGTTACTCATACAGATCACTCAGTGCCGTAGCTTCCATCAATATACAGAACACGCTGTATAACCTGATGGGTGTCGCTTTCCTGACGATGGGTGATGCAGTCGGCATACTCGTAGGTCAGATACTCGGTACCGGAGATATGGACAAAGCAAAAGACCATGCGCGTAAGCTCACAGCCTTTACAGTATTCTGCGGTCTGATATTCGGACTGGGAATGATCGGAGTCAGTCCATTCTTCCCCCTGCTCTATAATACGACTGATGAGATCCGGCATATGGCAGCGAGGTTCATCATGATCTCGGGTATCCTGATGCCGCTCAATGCTTACTGTCACGCGACATATTTCATCATACGTGCAGGCGGACGAACAGGTATCACGATGATATTCGACTCCTGCTTCGTATGGCTCATCTCCGTGCCGTTTGCATACTACTTAAGCAGATTCACCTCTATCGATGTGACCACGATGTTCATCGCCATATCGAGCCTGGAGCTGATCAAATGCTTCATAGGCGGCTTTATGGTGAAAAAGGGTATCTGGGCCCGGAACATCATAGCCTGACCCGGGCCGTCTTCCGGCTTCCACAGCATGCCGGGCTCACTGATCGACCGGCGTCAGTTCGCTTATCCCGGGCGCTATTGCCATCGAATAGTTGGTATAGTACACCACGAATCCCGGCTTGGCGCCGGCGGGTTTCTTTACCTCACGTCTCTGCACATAATCTATCTCCACTTTATCCTGTGCCGATCCCTTGCAGTAATATGCCGCGGCAGCTGCTGCAAGCTCGAATACATGATCGGGGACCTCGCGTCCCTCGGTCTTAAGTATCACATGAGACCCCGGTATCTTCTTGGCGTGGAACCACCAGTCGGAACCGTTCGCCAGTTTAAAAGTCAGCTCGTCATTCTGAAGATTGTTCTTGCCCACATATATGTGGAATCCGTCATCTGTAACATAATGAAAAGGTTTGCTGAGTATCCTGACTTTCTTCGAGGAGTTTTTGCGCCTGATGAGTCCGCTCTCGATAAGTTCCTCTCTGATCTGGATCAGGTCGTCTTCACTGCGGGCGATATCGAGTGCATTGAGCACGCTCTCCAGATGTTCGATCTCCATCGACACTTCCACCGTCAGTGTGGAAAGCGCCTCATATGTTCTCTTGAGTTTATTGTATCTGTCGTAATACTTCTGAGCATTCTGCGACGCGGTAAGCGTCTCATCGAGAGGTATGGTCTCCTCCTTACCGGTGTAATAGTTGAGTATGGTGATCGACTTATCTCCGGGGGCGGCACTGTAGCCGTATGCATTGAGGAGTTCACCCCATACTTTGTATTTATCCTTTTTCTCCGTATCCTGCATCTGCTTTACCTGCAGGTCATATTTTTTTACATTACGCTCAAGCGCGGTCGTTACTATATGACGCAGGTCGGATGATCTCTGCCGGATATTTACGTAAGTGTTCTTTTCGGCATAATAGTCCTGCAGAAGACGGCTGACCGAATCATAGTGCCTCGCCCCGCATCCCTCATAAGAGGTCATATGCAGAACACAATACTCCGCCGGAACTTCATGTTCATATATGATCTCCGGTGCGAAGCTGCCGGTTTCCACAGCGCGGGCCATTGCACTGATTGAGTTATGTAAACTTGCATTCTGTTCTTCATCCAGGAGATTACAGCCCAGATCGGCATCTGTTCCCGAAGCATAGCACAGTTCCTGAGCATACTGCGGGCTTATCCCGGTGAACGAAGTATACAGTGCTTTATACAGCGGCACGGCCTTGGATGACATGATGTCACGCAGTTCTTCACGGGTCACGGTCAGCGGGTCTGCTTTTTCCACGGTCTCCGGCAAAAAGTAATCCCTGCCGGGAAGCACCTCCCGCACAGAACTGACCGCTGCCGATATGTGCTTGATGCTGTCGATGATCATATCTTTCTCATCGGTGAATATGATGTTGCTGTGCTTACCCATGATCTCTATGATCAGACACTTGCGGCACAGATCACCCATCTCATCCCGATGCTCCATATTGATATGGAGGACCCGCTCAAGGCCGGGCTGGGTAACCGACAGAATACGGGCACCGCTTAAGTGCTTACGCAGAAGCATCTGCGGCGTATTTGACAGATGAGGAAGCAACCGATGGACTTGTGCAGCATTACAAAGGTGAGAGTGAGGTACTTGTGACAGAAGTAAATCTTCCTGCAGCAGTAACCGGTGACGATATTGCAAAGCTTAACTTTTCTTTAGACGGTAATACCACGTTAGCGGCAGCGGATAGTGTGAGCCTGGTATTTACATTCACGGATAATCAAAAGGC
>CAJOID010000091.1:0-2936 GCA_905234595.1 uncultured Lachnospiraceae bacterium
GCATGGGCATATTAGTCTGGGATTGAGTGATTCTTCGGATTACTATTCGCTTGGCGGTGAGGTTTGTGCGGATAAAAATAACCTCTATATTAAGCTTGATGAATATTCGTATTTTTCTTCTTCAAACTGGTCTGAGCGGTCTGTGGCAACCATTCCATATACGCTTTCAAGAAATAAGGCAGAAAAAATCATCTCTGTTAGGCTGACATTAGGGAAAAAGCACTTCAACTTGAAGCAAATCAGCACTTATAATCTTTCTGTTCCCGGTTGGGAAGAGCGGTCTGAAGTCATTAAAACATTGACAGGAAAATGGGAAAAGGACGAAAGCTATGTTGTGTTTTCAAATGGAAGAATGGAGTTTTTTTGCAAGGAAGGTGATACTTGGTGTGTTGCAAGCGGACTGTATACTGCAAAAAATGACACCGTTTATATGACATTAATGAATTATACTTCGTTTGACGGCAAATATAAATCAGGCGATATGGCGATTCCTTATATAGTTTTTGCAGGTGAGAATGAAGGTGAGCTTATGATGCGGATTGTTATAGAAGAAAATAGCTTTTTGCTTGCAAAAACTGAAACCTATATACTTCCAGTCCGAAGACAGACTTTGCTCAATGGAACTTGGAAGTCAGAGAAAAGCTGGCAGATTCCTTCTGATTATAACATAACGCTGAAATTTGCGGATGAATCTTTTTTGGTGGATATAGAAGGCTCTTCGTTTTCATATTCGCTGCTTGGTGATGCGTTCTATGAAAATGGAATTATGTACCTGAGTAAAGTCAGTGACATTGAGTCGGTTCCGTATGATTCGATTGAGAATCCGCCGGATTTTGGTAACGAAAGAATTAATTCAGTATATGACTACGCGGCCTATTATGAGCTTCCAGAATACATTTTTTTCGGTGCACAGTATGATACGCCGTATCATGGGCACGTCGGTCACATTCCTGTATGTATCTTTTGCCTGGATATACTTCCGTGCGGAGAGCATATCTCAGGGGACGGAGCTTATCCGCAGGATGTTCACCGGCTCATGGAAGACCGTTAACTATACGCTGGCCGACAGGTTCGCGGATATAGATGAGCTGTGGTATATAGTGAAGTTCTCCGGGCTGCCGGGAGTGAACTTCGCACTGGCACATAACCTGGTCATGATCACAGTCACGATCGCGGCACTTATAACCGTGTTCGCCGCGCCGAATGCAGGGGAGTGTGTAAAGCGCCTTAAGCCGCGCGCCATATGGGCGGCCGCACTGGGGGCACTCGGACTCTGGTGTGTGCTGTCGCTGTCGGAAGTGAGTACTTTCCTGTATTTCAATTTCTGAGAGCAGACGGATTCAAATGACAGATAAAACGGATAAATATGGACATGAATGTTAAATCTGAATTTGAAAAATACATAATTATCCTGCTCGCAACCGGCGTTATCCTGGCGGTGATATGTGCGGTGTCAGTCATCGTTGTTGACCCGTTTTTCCATTATCATGCCCCGCTGCCCGGCTTCCCGTACGAGATAGATAACCAGCTGTCCCAGAACCCCGGTATGGCCGAATATATGGATTATGATGCGGCTGTGCTGGGCTCCTCCATGACGGTCAATTTCGATACGCGCACATTTAAGGATGAACTCGGGCTCGACGCGGTCAAACTGCCGTATTCCGGAGCATACCCCAGGGATATATCCAATATCATGTCGATAATATTCGATGCACATCCGGACGTGGACACGATCTTTCTCGGGGTGGATGTGATCAATTACTCATCTGACGTCGATCAGATCAAGTTTCCGCTTCCGGAATATCTGTATGACGATGATCCCGTAAATGATATTGATTACCTTCTGAATAAGGATGTGTTGCTGAACTATGTGCTCAAGCCCGTGATCTCACCCGAACCGACCGATCTCGCGACCGTTTACCACAGCTGGTGGACAGATGAATATTACAACATCAACTATGTTCTGCCCAATTATCTGGACGGGTATGAGGAGCAGGATCCGCGTCCCGAAGAACTCCCAAAAGGGTACTTTGAGGAGCAAATATGTGTTAATATGAAAGAGAATATACTTCCATATATAAAAGCACATCCCGATACGAGATTCGTGATATTCTATCCGCCCTACAGCATCCTGTTCTGGAATGACTGCATCAATCAGAACAAGGTCGAAGCGACATTGCATGAATATGAGATCATATCGGAGATGCTGCTTGAGTATGATAATACAGAGATATTCTTCTTTGCAGACGAGGAGGATATCATAACCGACCTGAACAACTATGCGGATTATACGCATTATCATCCGAGGTACAACGACTGGATGGTACGGTGTTTCGCGGACGGTACGGACCGTGTCCGCAGCATGGATGATGTGATGACCCATATCGGTCATATGAGAGATATCGCCGTGAACTTCGATTTCGGAGAACTGCCGGGTTGGGACAGGTAGTAACAGGCACGGAGGATATGTGTGGCCGGCATAGACAGGATAGGCGCATATACGCCCAATGATAACGGTACCGTGACCCGCAGGGTTCAGGATGCGGACGCGAGCAGGGACGACAGCGGATTCAGGCTCCTGTCCGAGGAAGCCGGCGGCGTGATATACGAGCCCGGTCAGGAGAGGACGGAACCGCCCAAGACCATGGCTCAGATCCGCGAGGAGACGGCGCGCGAAGAGGCGGCCGCAGCCAGAGCCAATCTGCATGCCCGGTTTGACGGGCCCGGAGTGGCCGTGGAACTGTCTACGGATGGTGTCGAAGCATCGGAGAAGCCCGCACAGCAGTCGATCGGGTCGATATTCAGGGATGCCTGGCGTGCGATCGTGGACTTTTTCGTGGGAATATGGAACGGCGGCGACGCTCAGACCGGCACTGCGGCCGAAACAGGGACGGAAGCGGGAGAGACTGAGAGCATTCATGATCTGCAGATCGCAC
>CAJOID010000091.1:2996-9387 GCA_905234595.1 uncultured Lachnospiraceae bacterium
CGCGGCAACTCCGCGGAGGATATCGCGGCTTTCATGGCAGATTACGGCGGCAGGCATCTGGCCAAGAATTCAGACCTGCTGACCCAGTATGACCGTACGGGACATATAGTGGATGTGGACCCTACGGACCGCAGACGTATATTACAGGGAGAGGGGCGTGTACGCCGGTTCTGATCCGGAAGCTCCCGCCTGATACTGATCTACAGAAAGGACATTGACTATGAACTACAACGAGGCATACGCAAAACTTGACAGGATAGGGCAGACTCAGCTCCTCAGGTATTATGATGAGCTGACTGCGGATGAGCAGCAGGCACTCCTTGCGCAGATAGACGAGACCGATTTCTCGGTCATAGACTATATCGCGCAGGGTGAGCACGGTGCAGAGAAGGGCGTTATCAGCCCGCTCGAATGCATGGAACTGCCTGAGATAGAAGCTCACAAAGACCGGTTCACCGCTACAGGACTGGATGCGATCGCACAGAGCAGGGTAGGTGCGGTACTCCTTGCGGGCGGAATGGGCACCAGGCTCGGTTCCGATAATCCGAAGGGCATGTATGACATCGGTCTGACACATGAGGTATTCATCTTCCAGCGTCTGATCGAGAATACGATGGATGTGGTCCGCGCCGCCAACGAACACGCCGGCCGGGATGATATCTGGATCCCTTTTTATATCATGACCAGCGAAAAGAACAATGATGCAACGGTCAGCTTCTTCGAGGAGAAGGATTACTTCGGATATAATAAGGAATACGTACATTTCTTCAAGCAGGATATGGCACCCGCGACCGACAGGAACGGCAAGGTCTACCTCGAGGGGAAGGGCAGGATAGCAACTTCTCCCAACGGTAACGCCGGATGGTTCAAATCCCTGGTCAATGCCGGCCTGCTGGATGGGGTTCATGCACAGGGCATAGAGTATCTGAATATATTTGCGGTGGATAACGTGCTCCAGCGTATCGCGGATCCCGCATTCGTGGGCGCCTGCATCGAACGTGATGTTGAGGTGGGCGCGAAGGTCGTGGCCAAAGCCGCACCTGACGAAGCCATAGGCGTGATGTGCCTGGAGGACGGCAGACCGTCGATCGTGGAATACTACGAGATGACAGATGAGATCATGCATGCGACCAATGACAGGGGTGAGCCGGCTTACAGATTCGGCGTTATCTTAAACTACCTGTTCAAGGTATCGGCGCTCGAGGAGATCCTGTCCAAGTCTCTGCCCATGCACGTAGTTGAGAAAAAGATCCCGTACCTGGATGAGAACGGAGAGCTGATCAAGCCAGACAAGCCCAACGGATTCAAGTTCGAGCAGCTGGTACTGGATATGATACATCAGCTGGGCTCGTGCCTGCCTTATGAGGTAGTGCGTGAGCATGAATTCGCACCTATCAAGAACAAGACAGGCATCGACTCCGTGGAGAGTGCCAGAGAACTGTGCCGTAAGAACGGCATCGAACTGTAGGACGGACAGAAGGTATGTTCCGACTCTGGGCCAGGGAATTCAAAGACAACCATATGGTGTGCGATACCGTGGTGGAGTCGGACAGTGATGATACACGTACTCACAAGATCATGGACGCGCTTGGGGAAGCATGCGTCAGATTTGATCTCGCCAGGCCCATATGGCTGGATACCAATATATCCGAGTTCAGGAGCACGGCCAAGACGAGATTCGGAAGAGACAGTTTCGTGGAGGAGATAGATTTCGATTATCTGGAGATACAGATCATCGAAGAGGGCTGATCTTCACGGTACACAACAGGGGGATACATAATGGATGGGGGAATTGATAACAACAGAGACTGGGACGTGGACTCATACGAGGCCCTGAAACTCAGGTACAGTGCGGCGCTCAAACTGGTGATGACCCGTCTTGAGATACTCAATGACGAGCTGCAGGAGGTTCACCGTTACAACCCGATCGAGCATATCAAGGGCAGGATCAAGACTCCGGAGAGCATAGTCAAGAAGCTCCGCAGACACGGCGTGGAATCCACTCTTGATAACATGATCGAGTACTGTAACGATATAGCCGGCGTCAGGATCATATGCTCTTTTACTTCCGATATCTATAAGATCGCGGAGATGATCAGCGCCCAGGATGATATCACCGTGCTCTCGGTGAAGGACTATATCGTCAATCCCAAACCGAGCGGATACAAGAGCTATCATCTGATAGTCACCGTGCCGGTGTATCTGTCCAGCAGATGCGACCAGGTCAAGGTTGAGATCCAGATTCGTACGGTCGCCATGGATTTCTGGGCCAGCCTGGAGCACAAGATCAACTATAAGTTCGAAGGAAACGCTCCCGACAGGATCAGTCTGGAGCTGGTGGAGTGTGCGAAGATGGTCAGTGAACTGGATGCGAAGATGCTCGAGCTGAACAACGAGATCATCGAGATATCCGAGCAGACCACAGGCAGAGGCAGATCATAAAAAAGACCCCATAAATGAGGAGTGCCCAGGCACCTCGCGGCGCCCGGGCTATTATGAAAAAATTCATCTGCTTGAAGTCTTCTTTGTATGTAATAACGATACTTCGTAAATATGAATAAAATATGAACGTGTTGTTACTAATCGGTAAAATAACCAAACACGTAAAAAACGGAGCAACAATTTAGTGCATATTGCACAATAAGTTGCGTTGAGAGAGTGTATTTGATATACTTTCAGTGCTTTTGTCAATGCGTATCAACAGATGGGATTAAACGGAGAAACGATAATGGACGGATTCAGCGACAGATTATCACAGCATTTTGCATCATCACATGACATGATCAATGCCAATGCGCAGGCTGAGGCTACGGAAGTCGAGAAGCTGCAGAACGAGGTCCGCAGCCTGGTAGCGGCACTCGGCGAGATGCAGGAGAAACTCGGAGAGGTGGGCACAGGTACCGCAGAAGTTGATATATCAGGTATCTCCGAACAGCTGAGCGGCATGTCCGAGAAGCTCGAAACCCATGTACATAAAGAGAACGTA
This sequence comes from uncultured Lachnospiraceae bacterium, assembly GCA_905234595.1. GTDB lineage: Bacteria > Bacillota > Clostridia > Lachnospirales > Lachnospiraceae > XBB2008. The sequence goes on from CAJOID010000091.1 coordinate 5,983, forward strand.
CGTGTATACCGTAACGTACAGGCCGCACTCTCCGATGAACTCGGCAAGCAGGCCGAACAGGTCAACGAACAGTTAAGCAGCAATAACCAGCTGATATTCGAAGAACTGAAGAACAAGACGGATATGCTCTCCGCGATGCTCGAAACCTTAAATGAGCAGCAGAAGAGCCAGGGGCAGGCCGTATCAGGTATGGCAGCCCAGCTCAATGAGATGGAGGAATCCGTCAAGAAATCCATCCGCAACCGTGCGCTTCTGCCGATCCAGATCATCATGCTGGTCATCCTTCTGGGTGAGCTGGCTATTAACGTGATGCTGACTTTAGGATACCTCTGAGATGAAACCCCGTTCCCCGAAAAAGCAATTAGCACGCATGAAGTATGGCTTTATAGTCATACTTTTTTGTGCTGTACTGCTTCCGTCGTACAGACGCCTCGAAAGGAGCGGGGACAATACTTATGATATAAGCCTGAACGGCACTTACGTCGGCAGGCTGGGTGACCCGGCAGCCGCGGAAGACTGTCTGCGCGAAGCCAGACGCCGTGTCAACGCGGATTCCGATGAGATAGTGCTCACGGATACCGAGCTCACCTATGAGTCCGGGGAGGAACTGTACGGAACGCTGACCGGTACAGAGGATGTCATAAGAGCCATGTGTGATGTCCTGATGCGCGATTCACGCGAGACCATGGAGCGTGCCTATACCGTCAAGATAGGCCAGTATTCCTTTAATCTCGGCTCTACTGATGAAGTCACGAGCCTGCTTCAGGCCGCGCTTGATAAATATCAGGATGATGAGGGATATACTCCCGTGCTCGGATATGACAACAACCGCGAGCTCGCCGTACTGACTCCGACAGTGTATGCGGAGGAGACGGAGGAAGAGGACGATTCGCTCAGAGGTATCCTGGACCGGGAAGCCAGATCCGGTATATCCTCATATCTCGGAGAGGTCTTCGCGGCGATAGAACCTGCAGTCGAAAAGGACTTTGACGATTATGAACAGGGTATCACCGATATGGGGTTCAAGGATTACATAGAGGTGGTGGAGTGTTACCTGCCCGGATCGGACATATCCTCTCTTGAATCGGCCATAGAAGAGGTCACCAAAGACAAGGCGACTCCCACCATATATGAGGTGAAGTCGGGAGATACCTTAAGTGAGATCTCCGAGAAAGTAAACATACCCATGGATGACATCATAGCCATGAACGATTCCATCCAGAACGAGTTCTCGGTACTGCAGATAGGACAGGAACTCACGATCACGATCCCCAAGCCGAAGCTCGCGGTCACCCGTATAGAGCAGCGCTACTATGAGGAGGATTATGAGGCTGAGGTCATATACGTGGATAACGATGAATGGTATACGACCGATATGAAGACTCTCCAGGAGCCTTCTGCCGGACATCATAATGTCATGGCACAGGTTACCTATATTAATGATGATGAGGCCGCAGTCGAGTATCTCAAGGAAGAAGTGACATACGAAGCCGTAGCCAAGATAGTCGAGAGAGGAACCAAGATCCCTCCGACATATATCAAGCCAATCTCGGGCGGACGTCTGTCTTCGGGATTCGGCCGCAGACGCGCACCCAAGGCCGGAGCCAGCTCATACCACAAGGGTGTGGACTGGGCTACAGCTACAGGTACACCCGTATATGCTTCTTCGGGCGGTGTGGTTGCCAAGGCCGGATGGGGCCGTGGATACGGATATGTCGTATATATCAACCATCCCGACGGACGCCAGACCAGATACGGCCACTTAAGCCGCGTGCTCGTAAGTGCCGGACAGTCTGTCAGTCAGGGCCAGAGGATAGCTTTGAGCGGTAATACCGGTGTAAGTACCGGGCCTCATCTGCACTTCGAGATTCTGATTGGAGGATCTCAGGTCAACCCGCTAAATTATCTAAACTGACGGGACCTTTTGCATGGATTGTTAGTATATTTGTTCGATTGACACATCTATGTCAGCGATTTATATTTATTAGGATATGATGAATCAGTATGTTATCAAAGGCGGTAATCCTCTCGTCGGAGAGGTGGATATATCGGGCGCCAAGAACGCCGCGCTCCCTATCCTTGCTGCCGCCATAATGCCGGATGAAACGGTTGTCATAGAGAATCTCCCTGATGTAACGGATATACAGGCGATACTCATGGCCATAGAGAGCGTGGGCGCGCAGGTGACCCGCCTGGATCGTCATACCGTTAAGATCAACGGTTCCCATATATCCGATTACCGTATAGACGGAGATTATATCAGGAAGATCAGAGCATCCTATTATCTGCTGGGAGCACTTCTCGGCAAGATACACAAGGCAGAGGTGGTCTATCCCGGAGGCTGCAATATAGGACTGCGCCCCATAGACCAGCATATCAAGGGCTTCCAGGGCCTGGGAGCCGAGGTGGAGCTTCCTCACGGCCGCGTGTATGCTTATGCCGATAAACTGCTACGATGAACGTGATACTGGCTTCGGTCCTGGCCGAGGGTACCACCATCATCGAGAACGCCGCCAAGGAACCTCATATAGTTGACCTGGCGAACTTCTTAAACAGCTGCGGTGCCAGCATCAGAGGTGCAGGTACCGATGTGATACGTATCAAGGGCGTGCAGCGTCTGCACGGTACCGAGTACACCATCATCCCCGATCAGATCGAGGCGGGCACATACATGTTCGGTGCAGCCGTGACCAAGGGTGATGTAGTGGTCAAGAACGTGATCCCCAAGCATCTGGAGTCGATCAGCGCGAAGCTCATCGAGATGGGATGCGAGGTCGAAGAGGGAGATGACTGGGTCAGAGTAGTGGCATCCAAGCCGCTTAAACGTACCAATGTGAAGACTCTGCCTTATCCGGGATTTCCCACCGATATGCAGCCGCAGATCACCGTGGCACTGGGACTGACCAACGGATCGAGCATAGTGACCGAATCCCTGTTTGAGAACAGGTTCAAATATGTCGATGAGCTCAGCAAGATGGGAGCCCATATCAAAGTAGAGGGTAACAGCGCCATAATAGACGGCGTGGAAAGCTATCAGGGGGCGGATCTCTCCGCGCCGGACCTGCGTGCCGGAGCCGCACTGGTTCTGGCGGCGCTTACCGCCGAAGGATTCTCTACTGTTGAGAACGTCCAGTATGTTGAGAGGGGCTATGAGGATTTCCCGGCCAAGCTGAAAGGCCTGGGAGCTCAGATAGAGAAGGTCACGACCGACCGTGAAGCCTCGAGATACCATTTTGAAGAAGTAAGTTGATAAGTTAAGAGGGGGTGCATCCGCACCCCCTTGTTTTATACTATCTCTACAATATTTATCTCTTTGTTGGCCGACAGATCCAGGTATACGTCGTCGATCTTGACCGTCGGTCTGGCCAGCTGGTTCTTGTTGATGTTGTTAGTCAACTGCTGACG
>CAJOID010000092.1 GCA_905234595.1 uncultured Lachnospiraceae bacterium
TGAGCAGCCAGCCGCCGGCATATTTCCGTACATCGGGATCTTTTACATCGATCAGTGTCCGGATATTCATCTCACGGGCCAGACCGGTCAGCGATCCCATAAACTCCGCCGACATGACTCCCTTCATATAGTCGGATACGATGGCCAGATCCATATCCGGCAGACAGCCGGCAATGCATTCCAGCATCCTGTCGTGATCCGTAGCCGCCTCTATGCATGCGGGATCTTCTGTATCCACCCTGAGAAGCTGCTGATTACGGTCGGATATGTATCTCTCCTTGGTGATCGTATCGATACCGGCACGCTGTACCGCAGATACGTTTACATCTGCCTTCTCCAGAAGCGATATCAGCCTGGCACCGTTCTCATCTTCACCGACGGTACCGGCTATATACGCCCTGTGCCCTGCCGCACGGACATTCATGGCCACATTGCATGCCCCGCCGGCAATGAAGCGCGGTTCCTCCGACTTAAGCAGGACCGGGACAGGTGCTTCCGGTGACATACGATTCACGTCCCCCTTATGGTATATGTCGAGCATCATATCGCCGACGATCAGTATATTTCCCATCAGAACAAACCTATCAGAGAGCCGTATCTGCCGATAACATGACCGGCCACATCATATACCCACAGATCAAAGTCGTCGGTGGAAGTACGATCGGGCAGAGGGGCTACATTAACCTCCGTGTCGTTTGTACAGATCCGTACTTCACCGCCCGATCTTAGTATCTCCTCGCCGGCATATATGAATGACAGATCACTGTATTTCATATCCAGATCACGGGCCTCCCTGTCGTATTTCGGGGTCACTTTCACTGCGGCCCGCGCATCACCGGAAGTGATACTTATTTCATAATCCCTTCCCTCGCGGCTTATATGAGCCATGACCTCATTCACGGTCATATCAACAGCATCGACCGGCAGTTCCTCACCGCCGAGATTCACACTCACATCATAATGTTTCCCGTTCACGGGGAGCGGCTTACTCAACTCAATGCGTCTGATATCCTTGTATTCATCGATATACACAGTGAACTCCGGATCCGCATTCAGGTACCACTTCTCCGTTGTCCCGGTCATATGATCAACTATTCCCTGCACATCCGCTTTCGGTATGGTCACGTCATATATACGGCATGTGATCTCACGTTCATCACCGGTCCCAATGACTTCATCTTCGTCACGACGCTGTACATCCGCATGCTTCCACATGTCGCGGATCCGTTCGGACTGTTCCGCTTCATCACGTATCGTTCCGAATGTGCTCCATACATCATCCTCCGGTGCTTCCCCGAAGAGTTCCACACTTTGTATGCGCGGCAGTTCAGCGCTGTCCCAGACATATGACAGTATCTGTGATCTGCCGATCGTGCCGTTTATATCAGACAGATCGGCCACATACACTTCATCAGCAAGGTCCGGCAGTTCCAGATATGCCCTGTCGCCCCGCGCATATATATTTATGTCCGCAAGCTTATAATTGATGATGCTCAGGCTGCCCGTAACGGACAGTTCTTCATCCGTACATCTCCTGTCTATCACGGCATCCGCTCCGATCGTGAGATCTGACAGATTGCCCAGGATGCCGGATGCGATGGTACCTGCGATGTCATCCGTGATCACGCCGCTCGCATCGATCCCTCCGACATTCACGGACATATCGATATGTGCGTTTCCATACATAACTTCATCGACCAGTCCTGCAGCTTCCCTCGCAGATATCACTTCCTCCGATCTGGTACCTATATCCTCAATAAGTCTCTCAACTCCCTGCTTCACGGCACGCGCATCCGCCCCGCGGTACAGGATCACTCCCGCGGTCACGCCTCCGGCTGCGGCCAGTGCCGCCACGCAGGATGATATGATTATGGTGATCTTTTTACTGCTCATCGGATTTTGATCTGTCCCTGACTATCCGGATCTCCGGCTTATGATCTTTTAAGAATTCAAGTATCCTGGTCCGGCCGAATCTGAAGTTTCCGTTCGGATGTGCATAGGCGACTATACGTCCTACGGCGTTTTTAGCCATAGGCGTCATGGATGTCACACGGGCTGATATGAACTCCCGGGAGAACCTTTCCTTTTCTTCGGCCACACGCAGCTTCATCTGGGCACTGCGCTCCTCCATAGAGTCGACCACCTGCTCCATATGCCTGTTCCAGGCCTCCTGCGCATCACTGATATAGACATTGAAGTGAGCGAGCGCGGAAGCGGTCAGCGCTATATCCATTCCTATGATCATCATGGATATGAGGCCTATCAGTTCATATCCGAACGGGTCTATCCAGGCCGTGATGCGATATACGAACGGGTTGATCACATATACGATCAGCAGGCCGGCCAGTCCGAACGCTATGGTAAAGGGCAGACATATACGCCCCTGTATATTGAGCGGCATATACGAATAATCCCACCATTTGGCATGAAAAAGCTTCTCCAGGACCCAATGCGTGGTGAACTCAAGTATCGCACTTGCGAGCATACTGAAGAAGAATACTTCCCACCATGTATATGTGACTCCTGCATATGCCATATGCTCCGTCACTATCATGCTCCCTACGGCTCCGATCCCGTATATGGGACAAACGGGTCCGTACAGGAATCCTCTGTTCTCCCATCTCTTCCATTTGACCGTACATACTATAGTCTCATATACCCAGCCCAGGAAGCTGTATATCACGAAATAGACCAGCCATCTGCACAGTAACATTACATCATCTCCTCATCATGCACATATCATTTAGCCTTGAATCCGTCCTGTACCGTATCACCCATCGGTTCCACTCTCTCGAGCATCCAGTAGTAACAGGTTGACAGCGGCGTATAGTAGCTGTTCTTTTCTTCATCATTATCCGTGTAGTATATGGGCACCCTGGCATCACCCAGGTATTCAACGCCCATCTGCACATCTTCAAAAGGTCTCTGTATCACATAGTAGGGATCGGCCAGATGATGCTTGATAAACACCAGATCATCCATCAGGTAGTGGTCCGCTCTGCTGGCCAGACACAGGCATATGAGTACTCCCGAAGCAGCCGTCACATATCTGATCAGAGAATGAGGCTTGCTGTCTTTCACTGCATCGGCCAGTCCCGCGATACCCATCAGAGGTATGGCCAGAATGAAACACAGTCCGTATCTGATGAACGGAGCGGTTACGAACCATACGGCCAGATTGGCCGCACACATCAGATAGAAAACGGCATATGCGGGCCTGAGTCTCTTGTTGACCACAGCAGTCACCAGTATGAGGAGCACTCCGATGAACAGCGCATATATGAGCATCTGATCGTAGTGTTCCTGTGCTTCCCACCATATAGGGAGCCATTTGCTCACGGGCCAGTCGATCTTGTCCACATCGAACAGGCATCTGCCCCATACCTTGATCTGACCGGAATCTATCAGAGAATATTCTTTGGGAAACTTCCACTCGACATCAAACAGGTCGATCGACTCGAACGGATAGAAGAGCCAGCCTGTTTGTTTGATATTGCGGATGATATAGAAAAGAAACGAGAAGAGACCCAGCCCCAGATATATCCCGATACTGCTCCATGCCCTGTCACGTATGAGCCTGATAAGCGGCAGGATAACGACCAGCACACACATGGCCGATGACAGTTTCATGGTAGCCAGGAACAGTCCGTATACCGACAGCAGTGCATATATGTCGGTACACTCCGCACTCTCCGCTCCCGCACAACCCGGCCCCGCACTCTCTTCCCGCTCTGCCGTCCTGAGCCATGCACAGAGGAAGTATCCCGTCATCAGCATGGTGCCGTAATCCGTCGCAGGGGATATCGTACCGGTGAAATTCATGAACACATACAATATGATCGCAATCCCTGCCGCATCGGATACATGTGACCGGTGTGTGCAGATATCACGCAGATGATACAGGACATCCAGCGTAAACAATGCCATCAGGAATCCCGTCGTCGTATGAAGCGCATAAGGAAGTATGCGGCTCAATGTGAAAAGCGCGGCAAAACCCAGATATGAAGAGTTGTATCCGTAATGCGGCTGTACATTCACGATGCCGGTAATGGAACCGTACTCCTCGTATACTCTGATGGCGGCGGCATGATATATCCCCGTATCCGTATGGAAGTCACCCCTGGACGCCGCATATGCTATGAGCAGCAGTACTCCCGCACCGGCTATGAGATCGGCATATCCGATTCCGGAGATGAAGCCGTATATCACATCCCTGATCTCATCGCGCGCGTACAAGGCCGATGCAGCCGCCAGTATCAGCATCACTATATGCACCACAATACCTATCCGTGCAAATATACTGATCCAGCCAACCGCAACCGTCAGTGTGATGATGCCTGTAACTATCCTGGCCGTGATGCCGGGCGCTCCAAGCTTAAGTTTAAGTCCCAGTACCTTCAGCACGCCGCTGCCTGTGCACATACAGAATACGGCTATATATATGAAACTGATGATAACTTCCAGCATATCAATACTCCATCCGTGATTTCCGTTTAATCCATGATAACATCTTTCCAGAATCCCCGCACCGCATCCCTTACACTGTCTATCGTCACCGTGCGTATATCACTCCACTCCCTCGGGAACATACGCCTGTTGGACGGATATGAGAACCTCTCATCCAGAAGAGCTATCACACCGCGGTCGGTCTCCGTCCTGATGAGCCGTCCCGCCGCCTGCTGCACGCGGTTCATCCCGGGATATGAGTATGCATAATCGAATCCCTTAAGACCGGCATCATCATAGAATCCTCTGAGCAGATCCCTTTCTCCTCCGATCTGCGGCAGGCCCGTTCCCATGACGATCACTCCTATCAGGGCATCATCGCGCAGATCTATGCCTTCGGCAAATATCCCGCCGAGCACACAGAATCCTATGAGAGTTCCGGCGGCAGTATCCGCATCCGTCTCCTCACCCGCGCCGGGCTTCATGCGGAACTTCGCCACGAACTCCTCTCTGTCGGCTTCGCGCATGTTGCCCGACTGGATGACGACTTCCTCTGCGGCGGGGTCATGATACTCATCCATATATATATCATATACCTGCTGCATATATGCATAAGACGGTGCGAAGACCATATAGTTACCGGCGCGTGCACGGGCGATCTCATATATATACTCAGCCATACGCCTGTACTGAGTACGGGACCGGTCCGAATATTTGCTCGATACATCCGTGGCCTGTATGAGCAGCAATACTACATGACATAGGGTGATATTAAATTATCATTATATGTATAGTTTTATTGACAATACGGAATTTGTATGGGATAATAAGAAGTGTTGCGGAAAAGAGGATGCTCGCGATGGCCTTGTCCGCGCACGCCCGCAGATTCCTCGCCGGATCGACGCAATAGAGCTTCACGAAGAAATCCCGCTCTTCGGTAAAAGCATTATAGATGCAGTAATCGTCACCCAGCAGATCGTATATGTTCAGGAAGTCCCGTAATTTAAAATACAGATCCAGTATCTCCTCATGTCCCATGCCTTCGGTATGATCGGCCAGATATTCGGACATCAGCTGCGCGAGCCTCTCCGCATGTCCCACGAGATCTCCGAGTACCGGCATCACCTGAGGACGTGAGTCGGGGGTGTCCCCCCGGCCTCTTTTGATGGCCAGCATATCCTTATTGCACTTTTCTATGGCGCGTGCTATCGCAGGCTGATACTTGGAGCAGGCCCTTTTGCATGCGAGCAGGTCCTCCTTGACGAGGGCAGCCGAGTACATCTCGCGTCCGCGGTCCACAAGGTTATGCGCCTCGTCTATGAGGAATATATAACTGCCCTCTCTGCCTTCGGCAAAAAACCTCCTGAGGTAAGCATTCGGATCGAACACATAATTATAGTCACCTATGATGCAGTCGCTGAACAGGCTTATATCCAGTGCGAACTCAAACGGACATACCTCATACTCGAGTGCGTAGCGCTCGATCGTATCTCTGGTAAAAGTCTCTTCGCCGGTCACTATCGCGAAGAGAGCTTCATTGATCCTGTCAAAATGTCCCTTTGCGTACGGACACGCTTCGGGATTACAGTCACATTCATCGGCGAAGCATATCTTCTCCTTCGCGGTCAGGGTGATATTCTTACATTTAAGCCCGTGCTCCTTGAGCGTTGTGAGCGCTTCCTCGGCCACGGTCCTCGCAATGGTACGGGCGGTCAGATAAAAGATCCTGTCCCCCCTGCCTTCTCCCATGCTCCTGATCGCAGGGTAGAGTACGGACAGAGTCTTGCCCGTACCCGTGGGCGCTTCTATATACAGCTGCCTGCCGTGGTATATGGTACGGTACACATACTCCACGAGATTCTTCTGGCCGGGGCGGTAATCATAGGGGAACTCAAGATCCTGTATGGACGACTGTCTGACATCCGTCCACCCTGCCTGCATGTCGACCCATTTAGACAGAGCCTCACACGTATCATCGAACCATCCCCGTATCTCATCAGCGCTGTATCTCGAGTAGAAATATCTGATCTCCTCGGTGTCCTGTGTCACATATGTCATGCGCACACCGATCTCAGGCAGATCTTCCTGCATCAGATATATGGCCGCATAGCAGAGCGCCTGAGCCAGATGCACGGGCTCCGGATCGGTCATGCGGCTTACATTGCGTACGGTGGATTTGATCTCGTCTATGAGGACCGCAGGCAGAGGCTTGAGCGGTTCGATACCCGGGCCGGCCCCGGCATCCTCAATGTACATCGGCTCATCCGGACGCATGATACCGTCCGCACGGCCTTCTACGGTCACACTGCAGTGCTCTGTGCCGAAAGTATACGAGAGCGGATACTCCGCGCGGTACTCAGGTCCCATCATGGACTGTATTTTACGGTGTATGCGGCTCCCCACCTGCATCGCATCCGGAGAATCAGCGGCTTTTCGATTGTCTATATCGCCGTGCCTGTATATGAACTCGACCAGAGCACGGACTGAGATATGTATATCCATATTATGTACGGTTCATCCGCTTCCAGACGACGCAGAAGCATACCACATGCATCAGGAACGTGATTCCCCAGCTGACGGGATAGGTTACATACAGATACATGGGCTTATGGAACATCTCTGTCCTGAACAGCGTGAATATCCAGATGATGCGCAGACCGCATGCCCCGATCAGCGACACGATCATGGGCAGCACCGAATATCCTATGCCTCTTAAGATACCGACCATCACATCCATCATGCCGCACAGAGCATAGAGACCGCACACCCACTTGATGCGCTCGAGTCCGAGTGAAGCTACCTCTGTGCTGGTCGTATACATACTCATCAGTTCCGTTCCGAAGAAATATACGGACCGTCCCAGTATCACTCCCGTGAGTATCACGCAGATGAGAGCATCACGCATGACCAGCGGTATACGTTTCATCTTGCCCGCGCCGTAGTTCTGTCCGGTGAAAGTGATGGCCGCCTGATGAAACGCGTTCATCGACACCCACACGAAACCTTCGATATTGGCAGCCGCGGAATTGGCGGCGACTATCGTGGCACCGAAACTGTTGACAGAGGACTGTATGATGACGTTGGACATGGAGAACAGCATACCCTGAAATCCGCTGGGCAGCCCTATCCGGAGGATGCTCTTCACTATCTGGCGGTCTATCCCGAGCTTACGGAACTCCAGCCGGATATTTCCTTTCTCTCTGGTCAGGCATCTGATGACCAGCACGGCGGATACGGTCTGGGACAGGATCGTTGCCAGAGCCACGCCGGCCACATCCATATGCAGATATATCACGAATATCAGATTGAGGATCACATTGATGATGCCGGCTCCGAACAGATAATACAGAGGCCGTCTCGTATCTCCTACGGACCTGAGTATGGCAGCTCCGAAGTTATAGAGCATACCGGGGATCATCCCGAGAAAATAGATGCGCAGATACAGCGCGGATAATCCGATGACTTCGGCGGGTGACCCCATCCAGGTCAGTATCTGCCTCGCGCCGAGGCAGCCCACTATCGTCAGGATCATTCCGCTGAGCAGTGCCAGAGTGATCGCGGTATGTACCGTGCGGGATGTCTCATCATCACGTCCCGCCCCTTTGTACCTGGCGACCATGACATTGGCACCGACCGATAATCCGAGGAAGACATTGGTCAGCAGATTGACCAGGGATCCCGTACTCCCTACGGCTGCCAGCGAATTATCGCCGGCGAATCTTCCCACTACTATCACGTCGGCTGCATTGAATAATAATTGCAAAATGCTCGAGATCATCAGGGGAAGAGCAAAAACGAGCATCTTCCCGATAATGTTTCCCGAGCACATATCGATTTCGTATTTTCTATTCATTGCTGCCTGTCAGCTGTTCCAGATATCCTTCAGACTTGGCCGATTTCTCGGTATCGGATCATCTCGATGCAGTGGAAGTATCCGAACTCGGAGAGGACTCACAGGAAGCCCCGGTACGTCTGTACAATACGCTTCTGGCTCTGGCG
>CAJOID010000093.1 GCA_905234595.1 uncultured Lachnospiraceae bacterium
GAGATCAGACGTAACCGTGCCGAACTGCTGGAGTCCCTGGAACTGTATTACAGGGTGTTCATATGCGGTGAGAGCATGGATGGATTGCTGGATGGCGAAGAATGATGCGGATCGCCGGAGTTGATATTGAAAAAGGCATAATAGCGGCTCCCATGGCAGGTATCAGTGACCTGCCTTTTCGATTGCTGTGCGCAAGGCACGGCAGCGAACTGCAGTGCATGGAGATGATCTCGGCGAAGGCGATCACATATCATAACCGCAATACCGAGGCACTGATGGAGATCAGCCCCGACGAGGGATATGTGTCGCTGCAGATGTTCGGGAGCGAGCCCGATGTTATGGCGGAGGCTGTGCGCATGATACAGCACAGACCGTATCACATTCTCGATATAAATATGGGCTGCCCTGTCCCCAAGATCGTGAACAACGGGGAAGGCAGCGCCCTGATGAAGGATCCGCAGCTCGCCGGCAGGATTGTGGAAGCGATAGTCCGGGTGTCGGATAAGCCTGTCACGGTCAAGATCAGATCGGGCTTTGATCCGGAGCATATAAATGCTGCAGAGATGGCACGAGTTCTGCAGGAGTCCGGTGCGAGCGCAGTGTGCGTACATGGCAGGACCAGAGAGCAGTACTATTCCGGGCAGGCAGACTGGGATGTGATAGCTCAGGTCAAGGCTGCGGTCCGGTGAGGAGCGCGGAGGATTTCATCCGCATGAAGCAGGAGACCGGATGCGACGCTGTGATGATAGGACGTGCTCTGCAGGGTAACCCCTGGCTGCTTGAGGATATACGTACATATCTGGAGACCGGCGTACATGCCAAACCACCGACACCGCAGGAGAAAGTCGATACGATACTTGAGCACGGGCGTATGCTCATTGAGCATAAAGGTGAGTATATAGGGATCCGCGAGATGCGGAAGCATACCGCATGGTATACGGCCGGGGTGCCGGGATCGGCGGCGTTTCGCGGACGCATCAATGGGATGGAGAACTATGGGGAGCTGGTGAAAGCTATAAATGATCTTTATGATCGGCTTGCGCATATATGATCACCCGACCCTTTATATTGACATCCCCCCACGGAATTAGTATAATCGTACACGCGCGCGGAAATGCGCCATACAAGAATAATAAGAAGGTGTAGAGATGAGTGAGAGTAAGAAGAACTTTCTGACGAGTGCGGGACTGAAAGAATATGAGGACGAGCTGAGTTACTTAAAGGAAGTAAAGCGCCATGAGATAGCTCAGAAGATCAAGGAAGCCAGAGAACAGGGCGACCTCTCCGAGAATGCCGAATATGATGCAGCCAAGGACGAGCAGCGTGATAACGAGGCCAGGATCGAAGAACTTGAGAAGATCCTCAAGGACGTCGAAGTCGTAGACGAAGGCGATATCGATCTGGAGACCATCAACGTGGGATGCCAGGTCAGAGTACAGGACAAGTCGGCCAAGCAGGAGATGGAATTCAAGATAGTCGGTTCCACAGAGGCAGATTCACTCAAAGGCAAGATCTCAAACGAGTCACCCGTAGGTGCAGCACTTCTTGGACATAAAGTGGGAGATACGGTCAAGGTAGAGACCCAGGTTGGAGTGATCTCATACAAGGTACTTGAGATCCACAACAGAAACTGATCAAATACTTAGTCTGGGCAGAGACCGGTAGGCCTCTGCCTTTATATTTTATTAATGGAGAACAAAATGGGAAATCAGAACGGGAATAATAACGCACAACAGCCTGAGGAACAGGATATAGGACAGCTGCTGAAGGTCAGACGCGAGAAGCTCGCCAATCTACAGGAAGCGGGCAAGGATCCTTTTGTCATAACGAAGTATGACGTGACATATCATGTAGCGGATGCCGCAGCCGAATATGAGGCCCTCGAGGCGAGACTCCTGGGCGACCGTCCTCCGGTAGATGTATCGGGACTCCCCGAAGAGGAAGCCAGGCCGAAGCGTAAGGCCGATTACGAAGAGCGCCGTGCTATCATGGATGCACAGCCCATAAACGTCAGCATCGCAGGCCGTCTGATGAGCAAGAGGATCATGGGCAAGGCTTCATTTTCCAATCTGCAGGATAAGAGCGGCAACATCCAGATCTATGTGGCACGCGATGCCATAGGTGAGGAGGCATATGCCGATTACAAGAAGTACGATGTGGGCGATATAATTGGCGTGAAGGGATATGTATTCCGCACCATGACCGGTGAGATCAGCGTGCATGCTTCCGAGGTGACACTGCTCACCAAGTCGCTGCAGATACTTCCCGAGAAGTATCACGGACTGACCAACACCGATATCAGATACCGTCAGAGATATGTGGACATGATAATGAATCCCGATGTGAAGGATACCTTCATCAAGAGGAGCAGGATCATCGCAGAGATCCGCAGATTCCTGGATGCGAAGGACTTCATGGAAGTCGAGACTCCCATGCTCGTATATAATCCCGGCGGTGCTGCGGCTCGTCCTTTTGAGACACACTTCAATGCACTCGATGAGGACATGAAGCTGCGTATATCACTCGAACTGTATCTGAAGAGACTGATCGTCGGCGGACTTGAGAGAGTATATGAGATCGGCCGCGTGTTCCGTAACGAGGGCGTTGATACGAGGCATAATCCCGAGTTCACACTGATGGAACTCTATCAGGCATATACCGATTACCACGGGATGATGGACCTGACCGAAGAGATGTTCAGACATCTGGCTCAGACCGTTCTTGGTACGACCAGGTTCAAGTACGGCGATATCGAGCTGGACTTCGGCAAGCCGTTTGAAAGGATCACGATGACCGAGGCCGTGAAGAAGTACGCAGGCATCGACTTTGACGATCCCGCTCAGGTACCCGATGACGAGACAGCCAAGAAGCTGGCCAAGGAGCATCATATCGAGTACGAGTCGTTCCATACCAAGGGACATATCCTGAATCTGTTCTTCGAGGAGTTCGTAGAGGAACATCTGGTTCAGCCTACATTCGTAATGGACCATCCGATCGAGATATCACCGCTTACCAAGAAGAAGCCTGATGATCCCACCAAGGTTGAGAGATTCGAGCTCTTCATCAATACATGGGAGATGTGTAACGCATATTCCGAACTTAACGATCCGATCGACCAGCGCGAGCGTTTCGCGATGCAGGATGCCAATGCGGCAGCAGGTGATGAGGAAGCCGAGCACACCGATGAAGACTTCCTGAACGCACTCGAAGTCGGAATGCCTCCTACGGGCGGCATCGGATACGGCATCGACAGACTTGTGATGCTGTTGACTGATTCTCCGGCGATTAGGGATGTACTACTGTTCCCGACACTAAAGTCCATCACTTGATTTTTAAAAATAAACATCTGATAAAATAGGCCATTTCGAGGTATTACATAGTTTTAAGAGACTATGTAATGCCTCTTTTTTTGCGGCAATTTGCAAAGACAGCATAATATGGTTATCATTCGTTTGCGACATATTCCTTTTTATTATATGGAGCGATTCCCTCCGGTATGAATCTATAGGAGAGAATGAATGAAGCAGAAAATTTCCAGAGAAGAATATAATAAAATAAAGATCACTATAGGAGATAATGTCAGAAACCTAAGATCCGATCGTAATTGGACTCAGGAGGAACTGATAGGGAGATTAGAACAAACAGGATTGTCGGACATCAGCACAAATACCATTTCTCGAACAGAAAATGGACATTCAATGCCGAATCTTATAACCGTAATTTATTTGGCTAAGGTATATTCTGTATCCATCGACAGCCTGGTTTCAGAATAAAAATACTATGTATGATATGTACGATTTCAATTACGGGTGCCATACTCTTCAATACATCACCCGGACATAGATCCGGAAATATGTCAGATGAGGAGGATGATATCAAATGAAATCTATTACAAGAAGAGATCCCGGAGGGAATGTTTTAAACAATGGCGAATATTATTCTAAGTCGAATGGGGCTTATCGGTTTTCCTATACGGATCCATTAGGCAAAAGAAGACAGATTTCGGCAGTGAATCTCGAAAAACTCAGAGAGAAGGAAAAAAGGATATTCCATACTCTCCGATCTGAATTAAATGAATATACCGGCGGTAATGCTACGTTAAATGATCTGTTTGATATTTATATGGGAACAAAAGATAACATACGCAAGAGTACCCGGGATAATTATTACTATATGTACGACAGATTTGTCAGACCAAGATTTGGAACAAAGAAAGTTGGAGATTATAAATATACGGATCTGCTTACTTTCTACAATATGTTGGAAAGGGCGGGGCTTAAATACAATACACTTGATAACATTCAGACCGTCGTGTATCCGTGTTTTCAGATGGCAATGAGAGATGGGATCATACCCAGAAATCCTGCTGAAGGAGCCAAGACTGAAATCCGGAAAAACAGCGGATATTATACCTCAACTATTCACCCTATAACCAAAGAGGAACAGATCGCATTTCTTGAGTATATAAAAGATCACGAGGTTTATGGCAGATGGTACGGGATGTTCACTTTTATGTTCGGGACCGGTGTGAGGATCGGAGAACTGGCGGCCGTACTGTGGGAGGATATTGATTTTGAAGCGGAGATCATCAGTATCAAAAGAGCGGTCAGTAGTGAAAGACGTGTATCGGGAATCAGGGGGATCGTGATCTCAACACCCAAAACAGGTTCCGGGATAAGGGATATCCCTATGTTTCCGGAGGTTAAAAGGGAATTGATGAAATTATATGAACAGCGCCCTGTCAGCAAAAAAGGTGTTGTGATTGACGGGTACAAAGGGTTTGTGTTTACTAATCGCGATGGCGGCCTTGTTAATCAGCAGAGCGTTAACCGCGTGATAAGGAGAGCAGTGGAGGATTATAATGCAACTGAAGCGTCAAGAGCGGTAAAAGAGAAACGACCGGCAGTTTTGCTTCCGCATTTCACTACCCATATGATCAGGCATTCCTTTTGTTCAAGACTGTGCGAGAACGAGAGCAATATCAAAATCATACAGGCAATTATGGGGCATACAGATATAAGGACAACAATGGAAATATATGCAGAAGTAAGCAACAACAGGAAGCTGCAGGCATTTAGACAGTATGGTGGGGAAATGGGACTGCGTTGAACTACAAGTTCAATGCAATCTGCTAGAGGAATCGGTATAATATAATCGGTGAGTTATGGAGGGGCGTCAGATGAGTAATATGATTAACGGAACTGCTGTGGGAATCGGAGTATGTGATGTCAGGAGCGGTGAGACTCACTTTCCCAAATATCCGGTGATCGATATGGCAGCTACCGGCAGAAATATACGTCGGATTATGGACAGCAGAGGTATCAGAGTCAGGGAACTGCAGAAGTATCTGGGATTGGCAGCTGTGCAGAGCATATACCGCTGGTTTGACGGACATAGTGTTCCGACTATTGATAATCTGTATGCGATGAGTGAACTGTTTCGTGTACCTATAGACGCTCTGAT
>CAJOID010000094.1 GCA_905234595.1 uncultured Lachnospiraceae bacterium
CGGAAATGTAGTATTCATTAGCACCGTCGATACGTGCTGCGGACAGAAGTTCTTTCGGCAGGCCCGACAGATACTGTCTGAAAAAGAATATCGTCGACGCACCGCACAGTCCCGGGAGTATCACACCTGCATAGGTATCAATAAGCTTCAGTGCTATTACTTCCTTATACATAGGAAGCATCAGGATCTCAAAAGGAACCATCATGGTCGCTATGACCAGTGTAAACAGCAGGTTTCTGAGCTTGAAATCATACATGGTCAGTCCGTATGCCACGAAATAACATATGAAGAGCGTCAGGACTACCGATACGATCGCGATCAGGAGTGAGTTCTTATACCACATAAAGTACTTGCGGCTGTCCTCATTTCCGCCGAACAGATAACGGTAATTGGCTGTCGTCATGGTGGTAAAGTTGAAGTCGATAGACAATCCCCGTCTGATAAGTTCGGTTCCGGGTCTGAACGAAGCCAGTAATCCCGCAACTACGGGGAAAGCTATGATCACACACAGGACTACGAAGAATCCGGTACCCAGTATGGTCTTTATCTTAAATGAAGGAGTATGAGAAAGATCTCTGCGTTTTGTTTCAGCCATTTCAGTCTTCCTCCTTCTTGAATGTCCCGTTCATGATCAGCTGCGCAAAGTTGATGATCAAGGCGACTATCAGCAGTACAACTCCGACCGCACATGCATAACCCATGTCGTTTTTCTCTATGCCTCGTCTGTACAGGTATCCGACTATGGTCAGACCGATGTTGTTCGGCGATGCATTGCCGGCCCATAACATATACGATTCAAGGAACATGGCCAGACCGGCATATACGGAGATGGTCAGCACATATATCGTGGTGGGCTTAAGCAGTGGCAGGGTTACGCGGAAGAACTTCTGCACGGGGGTTGCGCCGTCTATATCGGCAGCTTCATATAATGCAGGGTCAATGGCTTTGAGGCCCGACAGAAAGTAAAGCATATTCACGCCTGTCCATCTCCAGCAGGCGAGAACCAGCAGAGCGAGCATTCCGGACCATCCGTTTTTGAGCCATTTATATGTACCAAGGCCGAGGGCCTGTGTTATCAGATTCATCTGTCCCGTCTTATACTCGGTGAACATCAGACGGAATAACATACCGGATATAACTACGGAAGTCAGTGCCGGCATATACAGGATCGCTTTCCATACACCTTTTGCCTTAACGATCTTGGAATCCATAAGTACGGCAAAGATCATGGGAAACGGTATCAGTAAAACAAGTGTGAAGAACATGTATGTGGCACTGTTCTTTATCGCCAGAAGAAATACCTTATCCTTAAGCAGTTTCGCATAGTTCGTAAAGCCCACCCAATCAGTGGTCGTAGGCGTGATCTTCTGGAAACTCATGGTAAATGCTGTGATCAGGGGATAGATCCAAAAGATTGCGAAGCTGAGGATAAAGGGCAGCACGAACACGTATGGTGCAACCTTCTGTGAATACAGGAATTTTCCGGTCTTCATCTATCTCATCCTCCTATTATTTTGTAGAAATCCTTCTCTAATACTGCTGTTTACCAAAGGGGATGCCGGATGATCCGACATCCCCTTATGAGGTAAACTATACTTCCATTCCAATGAAGAAGTAAACTATGAACATATTACTGCTCGAGGTCGATAGCGTCCTGAGCCTCCTGAAGCGCATCATCGATGCTGTAATCAGGATCCTCAAATACTTCGTTGAGGGTGGTTGTGCACATATACTCGTTGATCGTAGGGCTTATGGCTACTACAGATATCTTACCGATGTTCTCCATGCCGATCTCATTGAGTACGTCATAAGGATAGTTGATGAAGAAAGCGTTGAACTGGTTTGCATCATCATGTGCGAATGAGTCCTGAGTCCACAGTGCTGCGTTGCAGACATCGAATCCGAGCTTATCCCAGATGTGCTGCTCACCTTCATCGGACATCTTTGCCCAGCAAAGGAATCTTGCTGCAAGATCCTTATTCTCAGACTGCTGTGTAACTACGGTACCGGTACCGCCGACACCTACCGAGCACTTCTGACCTTCTTCGAATACAGGGCACTTAGCTATATACCAGTTGCCTGCTTCGTCAGCCATGTAGTTGGTAAAACGGCTCATGAACCACAGTGCCTTGGGGAAGGATACGATGTTATGATCCAGGATATTCTGGAAACCTGCCTCAAGGTCAACGTGTCCGTCGGGAGAGATCTCAGCCATGCCGCTCTTTAGCCAGCTCTGCTGCATCGCCATCATCTTCTTAACCGAATCAAGCTGTACGTTAGCGGGACCATCGAATCCGCCGGTCCAGTCATCGCCATACTCAGCCATGGCGAGCCACATCCAGTCTACGCCGCCGGTATCAACGCTTGTCCAATACTTTCCTTCAGTATCGATAGCTGCTACGTACTCATTACCGAGTGCCTCATAGTCAGCCCATGTCTTAACAGCATCGATCTTGGCGATCACTTCGTCGTTGGAGATGCCCATTGCCTCAGCCATGGCAGCTACATTGTAGTACATTGCGAAAGCACCTACATGATAAGGAGCTCCGTAATAGTGTCCGTCAGATCCCTGATAGAGCTGCATTCTTGCGGGAACCATCGTAGACATGAAGTCTGATGCATAATCATCAAGGGGAACGAGCCAGTTATCAAGTCCTGCTACTACATTAGGATACTGTCCGACTTCTACATCACAGATGTCCGGTGCACCGGTTCCTGCTTCAAGAGAGCTGAGAAGCTTGGTGTGCATGTCACCGTAGGGATATGTGGTACAGGTGATCTCGATGGTCTCATCAGGATGCTGCTCGTTCCATACTTCAGCCATATCCTGATAATGCTGTGCGTGAAGTTCTACGAATGTCCACATCTCGAGATGTGTTCCCGATGAATCACCGAAAGTTGCTGTAGGGGTTTCCTCGGCTGCTGCTTCCTCAACCTCATCGGCTGCTTCGGCAGTTTCTTCTGTTGCTTCCTGAGCTCCGGTATCGGCAGCTGTATCTGCTGCACCGCCGCAACCTGCAAGAAGAGTGGCTGTCATTGCTGCGCTTAATAAGACGCTGACAAGTTTCTTTTTCATTTGCTTCCTCCTTTATGTTTTACATTAGTTTTTGGCTATAGCTCTCTGCTTACTAACTTTCATCCTGTCTATAAAGATGAGGCTCAATATTGATCGTGATAAATGTCAGATGCATTTGCTATGAGTTCACTTTAACGCGAAGCAGTTTAGGCTGTCAATAATTATTTTACGTTTTATTAAACTATTTTAGTTTTTGGTAAGTTTTGTACTAAAACCATCCACCCTTTTTGTCGATATTGCTGTTTTGCTCAAATCTTGCGTTTATTTAGCTGGTTTTATTCCTGCTTTGCTTTTGTTTTAGAAAAAACTAAAGCTTGGAAAGCTTTGATCGTTAGAGAAAAATACATGATCCACAGCAATTTGTTTTGACTGTCCATTCAAATAATGCTATACTATTTTAGGAACAATTAAACTATTCTTTTCGCAAGAGGTGACCGAAATGTTACACATTACCTCCCTTGACGACGGCCTTGAGATCTTCAAGGCACTCGGATCGGATGTCCGCATCCAACTGCTCAATATCCTGCTGGAAAACGGGCCGATGAGCATGAACCAGCTCGCAAGCCAGCTGAAGATAACCAACGGAGCCCTCACCGGACATATCAAGAAACTTGAAGAATGCGATCTGATATCCATATCCAACGAATCTTCGGGCCACGGCAACCAGAAGATCTGTTCGCTCAGACAGGACAAGATACTGATAGATATTGAACAGCCGGTCGATGATGCCAACACCTACAGGACTCAGATCAAGGTTGGACAGTTCACTTCACATGATGTATGTCCGACCTGCGGACTGGCAACCAACAAATCTCTTATAGGCGAGCTGGACGATATCCGATACTTCGATCATCCCGACAGGTTCCAGGCCGATATCGTATGGTTTACTAAAGGATATGTGGAATACACGGTTCCGAACCTGATTCCCCGCAATAACCGCATAAACCAGATCTCCGTTTCGATGGAGATCAGTTCGGAAGCACCGGGTGTGGATGAGAACTGGCCTTCCGATATATCTTTCTATATAAATGATGTTCTGGTGGGAATGTGGACTTCACCCGGAGATTACGGCGATGTACGAGGAATGTTTACACCGGACTGGTGGTTTAACAACTGGAATCAGTACGGTCTGCTCAAACTGCTTGTAATCAACCGAAAAGGTACCTTTATAGACGGTCTGCAGATATCCGATGTTACCACGAATATGCTGAATCTCGATTATACGAGTACGATACGCCTGAAGATGGCTGTCGAAGAAACTTCCAAACATGTCGGAGGTCTCACCATATTCGGCAAGACCTTCGGAAACTACGACCAGGATATAAACGTGAATCTGAATTATTCACCTATACCGCAGGTGTGATCAGCTATAGGAAAATACCGGGCGGTCATCTTCCCATCTGATACGCATAAGCATCGTATGCCGGTTGGGATTATACAGCGGATCA
>CAJOID010000095.1 GCA_905234595.1 uncultured Lachnospiraceae bacterium
ACATCATAGGCAGTACCATGGCCGAACTCCTCATGATCTCAAAGGGAAGCACATTATCTATTCCTCCGGGGCTGTCCGGATGAGTCATGGCATATACCGAATACCAGTCATTATGCTCATTGAATATGGAATCACTCAGGTCATTGCCGCTTACACCGTGCTTGACGGCATTCTTTGTCAGCTTCATCTTACACATCTGCGTGACAAGTCCGGAATAGGCTGCGTTCTCAAACCGGATATCGTTATATATGTCCTGTGATACATAACAGAGATTAATACCTATGTTAAGCGGGGAACAGTATAGAGAATCCTCAGTGAAGCCCGCTACTTTCAGATCATATATGTTTTCGTCTATCTTGACTCTGAGGGTGTCGCCGATCCGGAATGATGTACTCATGCTTATGGGAAGTACGGCGTCGTTGCCGCCCATACCCTCTGTAGACGTATCGATCCGCTGGATCTTGATATCCTGATCATATGATATGAACTGAAAAGAGAATTCCGTCAGTTCCTTGTCGCCTTTATGACCGTACTTAGCCAGTGCCATAAGTGATTCGGTAACTTCGTATTCACCGATCTCCGACCTGCCGTGAACTATCTCTGCAAGTTTATCAAGAGATGCCCGGTCATCCTCCACCATCATCAGTATATCCGGTCCGTTTATCCTTTTATGTACCGTATCCAGCACATGACCGATCCCTGTCATAAATGAAAAGCTGATGAACAGCAGACATGCACTTATCATGATCATCAGAAAGAATGTGATCATATCACTCCTCTGTTTTCTGATATTGTTTTTGGCTATAAAGAAATATCTGTACACTGCTATCTCCAAATCAATACTGTATCCGGTCTACCATCCCATATCCTGAAGGAAGTTCTTAAGGCGGGCATGACGTTCTTTTGCTTCATTAAGATGCGGGTTTGTTTCATCCTTGTAGCTGCCCATATACGGTCCCAATTCGACCTCGTCCGATATCACTCCGTCGGCCAGGTATATGATGCGGTTACCCCTCTCCGCCGCCATGATCGTATGTGTTACCATGACGATGCTCTGACCTTCGTTATTTAAGTCTGTCAGAATATCCAGCACGTTCTCGGTATTCTGAGAATTAAGCGCTCCTGTGGGCTCATCCGCAAAAAGAACCTCAGGGGAGTTGATGACGCCTCTGACCACCGCTACTCTCTGCTGCTGTCCGCCGGACATCTGTGTCGGAAATTTACCCCAGTCATCTTCACCTATCTCTACTCTCTTCAGCAGTTCCTTTGCTTTGGCTGCCAGTTCTCTGCGGTTATGAGACTTAAGCAGTCCGCAGACCATGATATTATCGAGGGCACTCATGGAGTCGTTTAAGTAGTTCTGCTGGAATACAAATCCAACATGGTCACGGCGGAACATCGCCAGCTTGTCATTATTGAATGTGGATATCTCCGTCTCTTCAATGCCGGACGACTCACCGTTCCTGCCGGTCTTCGGCGTAAAATAAGTGATCGTACCCAGCGTCGGGCGATCCATCCCGGAGAGCGCATACAGCAATGTACTCTTGCCCGATCCGGAATTACCCATTATGACAGTGAAATCACCCTTGTATATCGATATGTTCAGGTTCTTCAGTACATGTTGCTGTATGCTTCCGTTAGAGAATGTTTTGGAGAGATCTCTAGCTGAGAGTATTTCTCTTTTTGATGCTTCCATTTACCGGTCTCCTCCGATCATTTAATGATCTTAACGTCCTGCCCATCGGTAAGCTCCGTTTCATCGTTCCAGATCACGGTATCCCCTTCGTATAATCCGGATACGATCTGCACTTCATCATCGTTTCTTACGCCTGTTTCCACGAAGCACTTATCTGCCTGATCATCATTAAGTATGAACACATACTCACCTTCCTCATCTTCACACAGTGCATCCAGAGGGATGATCAGGACATTTTCAAGTGAAGCGGAGTCGATCCTTACCTTGGTCTCCAGGCCGAGTATGATGTTCTCATCGGGCTCATCCAGAGTAACCTCGACTCCTATCCCGGATGTTCCGTCATTGCCGGTCATATGCTCTATCCTGCTAACCTGTCCGGTATATTCCTTATTCTTGATCATGCAGCTCGCAGACTGTCCGACTTCCATATCCAATATATCATACTTGTTGACGTTCATTTTGATCACGACATCTTCCGTTGACTCTATGGTTATCATGGGGGTTCCGGTCGTGACGGTGCTGTTCTCTATGACTCCGATGGATGTTACCACTCCGTCAAACTCCGCTTTGATCCCGCCGCGTGCTTCCTCGTATTTCTCTATGGTCACTGTACCATTCAGCTCACTCGATGCTTTGGTGGCTTCTACCTGCTCTTTGGCTCCGCTGGTGATAAGTCCCATGGTACTGGATGCCTTCTGGGATACCATCTGAGCCTTAAGCTCCTTATATGAGGCCAGATTGGTGTTTAATGTATTGAGTTCCTGCTGGAGGCTGATGATCTCCGGATCATACTGCTGCGCATATGCGTTGCTTGCTGCCATTTTGGACAGATTCTCATAATCCGATGAAGTCGGGTCATCCGAGTAGTCGATCAGTGAAATCTGGAGTTTCGCGCCGAAGTCCGCAAGCTGTGCCTGCTTCTCGATCAGTCTGTTCTGCGCCCTGTCTATGGCTGCCTGAGTATCCGTTATCTGCTGCTCGAGTACCGACAGATTTGTATTGGCTTCCGAGTACAGTCCTGCGTTACGGCCGCCGGTCTGGATCACATTGTCACACGTCCCGGCTGTCTCCTGCATGGAGTAATCGGTGAGTGAGATCATCCGGTCGATCTCATCGGTATCATATGCGATCAGCAGATCTCCCTTTTTTACATAGTCACCTTCCTTCACTGCGATCCGGGCAATCCGTCCGTCTATCTGTGAGTAATATGATGTTGTATTGTTGCTTACCACATTGCCGTTGATCTCGGTGACTCTGGACAGGTTCCCGTTCGATGCCGTATAAGCGTTAACCCTGATCGCCGCACTGGCATTAAGCGAGATGCCTCCGATGGCCAGGGCTGCTACCGTGATCAGGCTGATCACTGTCACTTTTTTCCTGTTAAATGCTAAGTTCATTTCGTATCCTCTCCTTAAGAAACGGTCTTCATTCTCCCCGGAACCCGAAAAGACTTCCATCGGTTCCACTGATGCCACTTTACATCAGGGATAGATGGAAGTCTTAATCTGTCTCTTGCGTAATCCTTAACTGTTTCTTAACCGGATACGGATCAGGAATTCTGTTTTGCGAAAAAGGAAGCTATATTCTCACGAAGTCCGTTCCTGTCGATCGCCTTGAGCAGATAGCCGGCCGGCTTTAATGCCAATACCTTCATTATGCTCTCTTTATCACCTTTTCCCGTAAGGAAGATAACGGGGATACTCGCGGTATTCGAATCGGATTTGATCATCTCCAGAACCTGGGGGCCTGTAGTGACCGGCATCTCATAATCAAGCAGGATCAGATCCGGATGATTGTTTGCCAGCCAGGTGATAGCCTGCATGCCCGAATTGGCTACCGATACGCGATATGCATCCTTAAGCCAGTCCATGATCATAGTCATATAAGTCACGTCGTCATCCACTATCAGGATGCTTTTTCTCATAGCCTGTTGTGAAGCCTCCGAGAAGAAACGGTCCGTTTCACTCAGGAACTGCTCCATATTAAGCGGTCTTTCGAAGAATTTGAACACATTTCCGTCTTTCAGCGACTTCATCACGACTTCGTGTTCTTCAGCGGAACCTACGATCGCGATCCTCTTGTTATTCTCAGCACAATAGTCCTTCAGAAAAACCAGAACAGCCGTAGATTCGATCACGGCATCATCCGTATACAGGATTATCAGATCGCAGTCTTCACATTTCGCGCTGATATCATTCATCTTCGGAGGGGCATATGCCGAAAAGACGCCTATGCTCTGAAGCTTCATTGCCAGCCCCCTGACAGTAAATGTTTCGGCGCTTGCTACTATCAACGCCTTATTCTCTTTTTCCAACATAAATTCGCCTCCCGTTTATGAATTAACTTCATCAACTACTTCCTTTATACCATCCCAGTCCATCTGTGACAACTTATCCTGAATACGCTTGAAGCGGTCCGCATCGGCATCCGGCAGTTTATATTCCTTAACGGAATCCAGGACCATCCTTACAAGCTCATAGTCCTGTGCCTGCACAAATTCATTTAAGCCCGCATATGCATCCGCAAGCATGTCAGCGGCACTCCCGAAAGGCCCCGTCTGGCTGTTTTCCGCAGCAACAAGCAGATTTATGCCCAGGTCATCGACGACGAGGCAGGCAAGACCCTTGCCGCCGCCGCTTCCAATGACAAGGAGCTCGCTGCGCAGTGCAAAGGCAAGACCGGCATCGAGGCCGCAGCCATCGTAGGCAAGGCCATCGCCGAGCGCGCCCTCGCCAAGGGTATCACCACCATTTCCTTCGACCGTGGCGGTTATCTGTTCCACGGCAGGGTTAAAAGTCTGGCCGACGCAGCCCGCGAAGG
>CAJOID010000096.1 GCA_905234595.1 uncultured Lachnospiraceae bacterium
CTCTATTTTCCCTCCCGCGCCGTCATAGCTTATGATATACCCTTTATCATCGCGCTCGAAGCCGTTATCATCCTTCGTCGGATCAGCTTCCGCCTCTGCAGCGCCGGCTCCGCCATTTGAACCGCCCTGCATATTTGCGGTCTTATCCTTAAATCCCGCAGCCGTGTCCTTGGTGGCATCATCACCGCAGGCGGTAAGCGCTGTCAGCATGGCGGCAATAACTACAACATAAAACAGTCTCTTTTTCATAATCGATAATCCTCCAACAAAAAATGGAAACGAAAAACCGTCTCCATTTTATAAATATTCTCCGGGTTTGCATATGCTACAAATGTATGAAAATAACATCAGGCTGTTTTTGTCCGATTACTTCAGTCAGTCCTGAAATGTTTCGTCGGTCTTTATGGCAGCATAATCCATAAGGCGGGAGATATCGAAAACACAATTGTCTGCTGATTTTCCTTCCACACGTATTGTAAGTTCCTCTCCCGATTCATATCTTGCGTTCAGATACTAAGTCCTGTCGCTTGCGTTATCCTTCATATAATCCCGGCGTATATCCGCCATAAGATCCGCAAGCCCCCGGATGTAATCCTCGTCCACTTCCTCAAGATAATTCATCTCGAGGTGGGAATCATATGTGTCCTGAACAGACATCACAAAGGCACCGTCTCTCTTTTCTATCTTCCACTGATAGTATCCGCTCGGCCACTTGTCTGAAAGCCCGTAGCTGCCGTAGTTATTCTCAAATCTGAGTTCAAAATATTTAAGCGAAGAGGATTCAATTGTTTTCGGCCTGTCCGTTGACAGATCCTCCGTTTTGGTAACAAGCGGCGGATCATATTTCTTTCCGCCATTCCCATCCATTACAAGACCTTCATTACTGCTGCAGGCAAGCAGCATGACAGCCGCCGGTATTATCAGGATTATCAGAATCATTATCCTGTTCATGAGTCAATCCGCCTTTCGATACTGTTGTGATATTCGATCAGTTCCGTAAGCATCGGCTGCATCGCTTCTATCTCGCTCTTCTTCTGCGTTTCGATCCCGAAGCGGCCGCCATCATCGTATTCAACGTATATGTCAACGTAATCATCTTCCGAATCAGGCTCACTGTAGTCGGGCCGCCGGTCCCCGAAGCCGAAATATCCGTTTTCGTGATTGTCATATACTCCGGAGCTGAAATTATAGACGCTGTACTCATACCTGAATACGAGATCATACTTTGCCAGTATTTTTGTAACCTTTTCATAGTAATCATCCGGAAGCGTATAGACATATTCTCCGTCCGTATTTTTCAGCACGGTGGAAAAATCACATTTCTCCTCTCCGTTCTCATACACCGTAATGCCAAAGCGCGTTGCCTTTGCGGTGTATTTATCGGGGTAGAGCGCATCGATCCCGTTATCGGAAAACCACTTTGCAAACACATCATATATATCGCATTCCCACTCCGAATACGGCTCATTATCGATGGTAAACTTAAGCTCCTCGCCCGTATCGTAGGTTGCTGAAAACTCGCAGGGACTCCCGAACTCGGGATCGATGCCGGCAGTGATACTGTACTTCCCGTTCCTTGATACGAGGTTATAGTCTCTTATCACCTTTTGAAGAGACTGCAGCAGTTCATCATCTGCCGGATGGCGTGCGCCCGAGACATGCTCGTATGCGGTAAGAATGCCACTGTCATCTTCTTTTATCTCAAATTCAAAATCATGTGAGCCTTTTTCTTCTCTGTCACCCTTCCACCTGTAGGGAAGAGATATGTTTGTATAAACACCTACGATATTATCAGAGCCGATCTCCTTCGGTGCATCCGGATCCGTTTTATCCGTTATGGTGCCGCTCTCTAAAGGCTCGTCGATAACATATTCGGGCTTTGGCGCCCCGGATGATGCACAGGCACTAAGCACAGATGATGTCAGCACGAGTATTATGATCGCTATCGCTGTCATTCTTGACATAAGATTCCTCCATGTCAGCCCGGGAAACTCAGGTTATCAAACAGATCAACGAGGAGGTTGCTCTTAAATCCGTAGTTGCCCGGTATGCAGTATCCGCCATTCTCATCTTCTCCGATGTTTATGCGGAAGATCCCGAAGGCCACATCATCCTTGCCGTCGACGAACACATCTATAAAGCTCTCGCCATCGGTCCTGAACAGTATTATACGGTCTCCTTTTTCTATTTCAGTTGTCATCACATCATCGCCGTTATCATTTACCGCCATGGCGGGAATGTCATACTTTGCCCTGATCGGGGAATCCGGGTTGTAATCATAGTATTCAAACTCCCCTATACGCTCGGGCATCCCGTCGACGCCTATACGGCATTTGGCGCTTACCCACTGTGTGCCGAGCTTTTGCTCAAAGCCTCCGACGTAGAATTCCCCGGGATCCTGCGGCTTCACATCCATCGGCTCACCGCCGGCATATGTAAGATCAGACATGGTGAAGAATATGCATCCGCACTCACCGACAAATGAAAGTTTGCCGTTTTCATATTTATACACACTGGTTCCTTCATAACCGTTATCCAGATCCCACTGCATGTACAGATACTGACCGTCGGATGTGGTAAACCAAGCACACTTCAGTCCGTCACCGGCATATCCGTCAAGGCCGTCCTTTATTGTTATCTTATCTTCACCGGCAAGAACATTCACCTTTTCGATCCATTCGTTCTCATCCGCGATCATCTTAAACTTAACCGTCTCTTCCTTACCGTTGCCGTCAAGGTCAACTGTTATCTTTGCGTTCTTGTTCTCCTCTATTTCAAAACACTTAACGCTGCCTTTTTCTTTCTTCTTCGAAGTATTCTTTGCGGATGATTTTCCCCCCTCCACAAGATCGTTTCCGGAATACGTATGAAGTTCTATCCGGCCTGATATCGGCGCAGGATCATAATTCTCATCATAGCCCGTATCATCGGATTTCGTTATGACCTCCGCGATAAGCGTGCCGCTTGCGGCATCAAGGATACTCTTTTGTGAATGCTCTGATATGATATCCTCCCACTCGACGTTTATACCGCTCTTGCGCATCTGCTTTGCAAAATCCGTATCCTCCATATTCGAGCCGGCATACTGTGCATGTGTTGATACGTCGAACGCACTGCCGTCATACGTAAGGGCAAAGAAGTTCAGATAAGCTCCGTCAGCTCCCGGATACATCGTGTTATATGTCATCATCCCGATCACAGGCGTACCTTCATCGTTATATGAGAATGCATATGTATCGCCGCAATCAGATGACAGAACTTCGTCAGCACCTATAAAAAGATCCATCAATGCAATATCGATATCATCCTCATATACCGACAGGTTCAGACTCGAATCTTCGCCACGGCCGGCAAGAGATACAACGAGCATCTCATCCTCGCCGTCACCGTCAAGATCCTGTATCGAGCACTCAAAGCTTCCGAATACTTCCGGCGGATACTCGCTTGTATATCCCCATTCTTCAGCCGGTGTCCTTGTGTAATCACCCGTCAGGCTCTTTGCCGGCCCCAGTTCGCGCTTTGCGTAGTCCAGGAACACTTTGTGAACATCGTCCTCCACGCTGTCTTCCAGTTCAGAGCGTTTCTCTGGCTTCTTCTTTTTGCTTTCCGTATCCTTGTCATCCTCTGTCCCGGATGCTGATGTCTCCGGCGCAGCCTGCGCAAGATCTGAGACAGCCGATGAACAGCCTGTCAGCGCAAACAATGCCGCCGCTGTAATTGATGCACAGATCAGTTTTTTCAATAGTCTAATTCTCATGTAATCTTCCCCCCTGTTATCAGTCTTTTCCAAACATTGCTGCCCAGTAAAATCTTCCGTCACCATTTTCATATATGGCGATCGCGCACTTTGTAAAATCGGGGGCCATGAAGTTCTCGCGATCGGGAGGATTGTTAAGCCATGAAGCCATTACTTCTGATGCAGCCATACCGCCGCAGTAAATATTCTCTCCGAGCGCATCATCCGGCGCCGCCGTAAACCACTTTGATCCGTCAGGTCGGTTATGGTCATTATCAAAAACTGCAGCAATCTCTCTTGCTCTGTAACCGGCTCCCATCTCAAGCGCCATGTTCCACATAAGCGGGGGCAACCCCTGTTTTTCGCGCTCATCATTGAGGATCTCAAATGCATTAAGTACCTCTTTTCGAAGCTCCTTTTCGCGGTCTATATCTCCGGAAGGATCGATCACCGTATCCGGGCCATCGATCATTTCGTACGGAACTATCTCATCCCGATACGCCCTTGTGCTTGAAAACTGCTCCTTATCCGAACATCCGCAAAGAAGAGATAGTGATATTACGGACAATGCTAAGCAGCTGGTTTTAACTGCTGATACAATTCTCATGTGTTTTCCTCCACTCCTTGAACATTCCATTACATATTGTCAAAAATAACCGTCCCTTTTGACACTACGGGGTGTAGACCTCGTATGCGTATACTATCTCACCGTCTTTGTTAAGGTACAGCTGCATCAGGCGGGTGTTGTCCGGTGAGCGCTCCCCAATGTAATCGTCAAGGTCATACGAGAAACACAGCCTGTGTACTTTGTCCTCGGGATACTGGATATAAAAGGGTGTATAGCTCTTATCGGCCAAACGGTACTCGCTATAATTCTTATCCGGATATACCATCTCGTAATTGTTATCAAAATCAGCGTTTTCGAGATGATACTTTTTGATCAGATCCTTATTGCTCTCACTGACCATGATCACTTCCTTTGCAAGAACGGTTCCGTCCCCAGGCGTCTGCATCTCACAAAGTATCGAGCGTATGGCACCGGCTCCCTCTCCTGCCGAAGACAGCTTCTCATCCTTGCCGGTAAGTGCCAGCGACGAAATATAGTAAGTTCCAATCCCGGCATCAAAGGCGTCGTCGC
>CAJOID010000097.1 GCA_905234595.1 uncultured Lachnospiraceae bacterium
TAAATATCCGGGAATGATCATGGAACTGAAATGGGATAAAGATCTGAATGATGAGGAACTGGATGCCTTATCTGCAGAAGCTCTTGATCAGATAAACGATAAAGGCTACGATACTGAAATGTGTGAGGAGGGTGTAACTCAGATCATAAAATTCGGGATAGCATTCTCAGGAAAAAGAGTAAAGATAAGAACGGAATAAAACAATGTGCCCTAAGGATCTCTTCGGAGGTCCTTTGTTTACTCCTTCTGATGCTGTTTGACATCTTATTTTGCATTTCACCTTCTATTTTTTGCCACTTACATCAAATGTCAGGCAATGAATGGCAAATTTACCTAACTGATGCATCCAAAAAACATGTTTGGACTACAGGAGCACAGAAAATAGTAGACTAACTATTAGAAGTCAAACAGACGCCCATTGCTACCGAGCAGTGGGATTAACGTCATTTCTTTACCGTTAGGTCTTAGCAGGTAAGGAAATGGCGTTTTTTGTTATTCCACAGGTGGTTTGTGTTATCCTTATTGTAATCTATATTGAACATCACCACGGAGAAGTCGATCTTATTTCTGAAACAGAGTATACTTATTATATATGAACAGAAAGCTTATCATAATCTCAAATCTCCTGATAATGGGGTTCATACTGTTCCTGATCTTTACGTATGCGAATATCAAGGCAGAAGAGAGCAACCGCAATGAGATCATCGCATTCGAAAAGATGACCATGACCACCAATCAGATCATCGTCAACTACCTTGAGGATGAGCAGCATCTGTGCGATATATGGGCCAACTACATCAACAACTCGGCCATGGACGGCACTCCGATGACAGCGGAGGAGGCCATATCCTTTATCAGAAAGGCCAAGACCTCTCCTGAGATCGAGGGTCATCTGATCTTTCCGGATACACCGGACCGCTCGGGTATCTCGACGACAGCGAAGGTGTCCGAACCAAATGTCTATACTGTTTCCTATAAGAAGATAAACATCTTTGACAATATCGAAAATGTGGATGACACGGATGGTGTCACCTGTCTTACCAGAGCATACACGAACCCCATGAACGGAGTGCAGTCCATTGCGTTCGTAAATGATGTGACTGTTCTGGATGAAGGCAGCAGTGAGCCGAAGAAAGGCCTCCTGCTGCGTGTCGTTCCCTTAAGCAGCCTTGAGCAGAAACTCGTTTTCCTCAAAGGCGAGTACGAGAATGCGGAGATAAGCCTTGTGGACAGGGACGGCAATTACGTTGTCCATGGAAAATCCTTCAAGAACAGCAATTTCTTCGAGTACTATAAATCATATAACGAAGCCTCATCGGAAGAGTATGAAGAAGTGATCCGGGAGATAACCGGCGGTACCGGTACCATGAAGATCAGGAACGTTAAGGGAGAGGAGTGTGTATTGTCCTACACACCTCTTGAGTCCATGACGACCTGGTTCCTGCTGGCCTATATACCGGCGAAAGATTTCGTGGAAAGCCGTTCCATAGACTGGCTGCTGCTGGGCATAGCATCGCTTGGTTTCCTGGTCCTCCTGGTATTCAACTCGTTCGTTATGATGATATACAACCGCAAGCTGTCAGAGGCTGCGCAGCAGGCCAATCAGGCCAATGAGGCCAAGTCCTACTTCCTGTCCACCATGTCCCATGACATCCGTACGCCCATGAATGCGATACTGGGCCTGAACGAGATGATACTCAGGGATTCACGGGATGACGGCATCAGGAACTATTCGGAGAGCATCAGGACTGCCGGTAATACGCTTCTGGGCATCATCAATGATATTCTCGATTTCTCCAAGATAGAAGCGGGCAAGATGGAGATCATCAACGTCGATTACAGCTTCGCTTCACTTCTTAACGATCTCGTAAATATGGTACAGAAAAAGGCGGATGATAAAGGCCTTGCCTTTAACCTGGATATAGACAGGAATATTCCCACGACTCTGAACGGAGACGAGATCAGGATCAAGCAGATCATCACCAATATCCTCTCGAACGCAGTGAAGTACACCGCGCAGGGATCCGTGACCTTTTCCGTACAGGCCCGTCAGTCTGAGGACAAGCCGGATTCGGTGATGCTGAAGGTCAGTGTTGCGGACACGGGCATAGGCATCAAAACCGAGGACCTTGACCGGCTTTTCGTTGCCTTCGAGCGCATCGAAGAAAAGAAGAACAGGAACATCGAGGGTACGGGCCTCGGCATGGCCATTACCCGCAGATTCCTTGATATGATGGGCAGCCGTCTGGAAGTGGAGAGCGAGTACGGCAAGGGCTCTGTCTTTTCGTTTGAACTCGAGCAGAGGATAGTTAACCCCGAGCCCATTGGAGATTTCGAGGAAGCTTACAGACGTTCTATAAGTGAGCGTGACCGCTACCATGAGAAATTCACGGCCCCTGATGCCAGAGTGCTCGTTGTTGATGATACTCCCGTTAACCTTACGGTATTTACGAATCTGCTCAAGCGGACTCATCTTCAGATCGATACGGCGGAGAGCGGCGATGACGGTATATCGCTGTATACCCGCAATCATTATGACGTGATCTTCCTGGATCATATGATGCCGGACAAGGACGGTATAGAGACCATCAGGGAGATGAAAACCCTGACGGATACCACGAATACATCGACGCCAGTGATCTGTCTTACAGCCAATGCGATATCCGGTATGCGTGAGATGTACGTAAATGCCGGATTTGACGATTATCTCACCAAGCCCATCGATGCGGAACGTCTGGAGATGATGCTGTTAAAGTATCTGCCCGCGGACAAGGTGACTCCCGCATCCGGGACCGAATCCGGTACAGCATCGGACTCTGCCCCCGGCAGTGACGGTACAGACGATAACGAGGATGTAATGCTCCCGGATTTCCTGTATGATATTAAGGAGATCGATACGAATGCGGGACTTAACTATTGCGGTGATGCCGAGGATTATATCATGGCTCTTCAGATGTATGTGAGCAGTGCTGAGCAGAAGGCTGCGGAAATTGAGAAATACTGGGAAACACAGGATATAAAGAACACTACGGTTAAGATCCATGCACTCAAGAGTGCATCACGTGCGATAGGTGCGCTTGAACTGGGAGATTTCGCCGCAAGGCTAGAGCAGGCCGGCAACAGCGGAGACACGGAGACACTGGCGAAGGAGATCGGTGATCTTATTTCCGGATACAGACAGCTGGCGAAGGATCTCGAACCTGTAAATGATCTGGAGGAAATCCTATGAAAAAGAACCTGAGGACGATACTGACTCTGAGTCTGGCAGTCATGCTCCTTCTGCAGGGATGCGGCAGCGGAAGTGGCAGTGGGGAGAAGGCTGAAAAGCCTTTTGCTCCGAAGTATGACAAGGAGACGGAGTTTTCCCTGACAGTTGCGGGCCATTATTCCAACTTTGAGTCTCTTGAAGCAGAGTTTGAACGCTTCTATGAACACTATCCGAATGCAAGCATGCAGTATGTGACCATGGATGATTATAGGAATGTCATATCGAGTGCGCTTGTAAACAGTGAGCCCCCCGATATCTTTATCTCCAACACCTGGATGATCGGCAATGAGGACTATGACAGTCTTTTTGATGCATGCGAGGTTCTGTCGGATCCTTCACTCGATATCGATTATTCCTGCATCAGGGAGTCGCTGATACGTACCACTGATTCGGGTGATGTCGTTATGCTTCCTGTATTTACGACCTCTTACGGCATGCTCGTCAATATGGATATTTTTGAAAAAGAAGGATTAAAGGTTCCCGAGAATTTCAAAGAGCTGGTGTCGGTCTGCGAGAAACTGAAGAGTGCAGGATATGAATCTCCCATGATGGGAGTGAACAGGTTCAGCGGATCGGGACTGTTTAACTGTTTCGCCTATCCGATGTACGGATACAATGTCGTAAAACACAGTGATCAGATCGACGCACTCAATTCTTTTGCCCCCTCATCGGGAGAACTGATGCGCCCTGCACTTGAAAGACTTGATGAACTTGTTAATTCCGGCTGCATAGATCTGGCTAAATGCGATGAAGAGATAACTGACGAATACGATTCGGTGATCATGAGATTCTTTGAAGGGGATGTACCGATGATGTTAGCTACCGGTGATGTGGTTTCGGGAACGGCCAAGAGGGAGAGCAAGTCTGAAGCCTTTTCCGCGCATCCGTTTAAATACAGGTT
Source organism: uncultured Lachnospiraceae bacterium (assembly GCA_905234595.1). Taxonomy (GTDB): domain Bacteria; phylum Bacillota; class Clostridia; order Lachnospirales; family Lachnospiraceae; genus XBB2008. Next base: position 4,170 of record CAJOID010000097.1, read on the forward strand.
TTTTACCGCGCCTGCAGGTGATGACGGCGGGTATTTTATCAATTCGATCAGCATCTGTTTTTCCGTTAACAGCCATAGCAGGAATGTTGACATGGCCAATGAATTCATGAGATTTCTGATCAGCAGGAAAGAACTTGGCAACATGGCCGGATTAAAGCGTCTTATCACGCCTGTGGATGATTTTTCGACTGACGAGCTTTATTCGGCACTTTCAGATATTCCGGCCCAAATTGTGTCTT
>CAJOID010000098.1 GCA_905234595.1 uncultured Lachnospiraceae bacterium
TATAAACTCTATCCCTTTATGATCATATAGGTAAATAAACGCATCCTTTGAAGCTATATTGAACCTGTTCGCAAATTCATTCACGCATACCACTGTATAATTGATCTTCTTTTTTAATTCACTCATAGGAGATCCTCCTTCAGTTAGATATTTTTTACAGTCTGATTGTCAGAAGAATTATCAACTACATACAAGCTTTTATGCTCCATAACACAACCCTGTCTTTCTGCATTCTTGGTCATCATCTGGGCTTCTCACATGTCACCATGAGTATAGGTCCCGACTATATGCCCGTATGCCAGGATATTTCCGGCAGGCACATTCAACTCTTTCAGATCATCATCGAAGCCTGTATTTGCTGCATCAAAATCTCCCCCGATAGTATCCAGTCCTTCCTTAATAGCGATCACATATATCTCATAATCATGAGTTCCATTTGGCGGATACGGCCCAACATACTCATCTTCTGATGCCCAACCCCGCTCTATATCAGTATCTTTAACATCATTGGACTTCCAATGCATCCAATTTCTTGCAGTAGTATCTACCATATAAATAACATAGCTGTCAGCGCCTTCTACTGGATCCCAGGATAAGGATGGAGATACATTCTCTCCATATTCCGTATTCGTGATGATCGTATCCCAAACTCCGTCATGCAGATCATCAGACGTCACCTCGAACTGGCGGACACCAAATCCACTCATCATATCTTCATTATCACTTATATTCATCTCACTGCCCCCACTTTCTTTTCCGCACCCGCTTAGGATCAGGCACAGTATTCCGATGATAAAGCCTAACTTAGCAAAATTCTTCTTGGACATAATCATATCCCCAAATGCTTGCATATCCAGTCGGCAGAAATGACCATAGTAGTGCTCGGATTATTACTTGATTCCACGGCCAACTGTCCGTCAGCCCGCTTGGTAAACTTAACCACTGAACCATCAGGTCTGTCAAAAACAAGAGATTCGCCTTCACTTTTACCTGCAGCATCGCCCCTGTTAGTGTATTCCTCGGATATCAGTCTTCCCCAGCGACTCCTATACTTATCTATTATCCCTCGGTACTTTATGAAGGATTCCTTATGAATCAGAAATATATACGAGCGTTGGGAACCTTTATGATAAGTCAATACTGCCGGCATAGCCTCAGGAAGACGTTCAAACATAATATCCATGTATCGTCCCCATGCTCCCAGCGATCGCCTGCCCTTATGGCAGTAATAGACCACGTTCTTCCCGGAATTAAAATACGCCTCTGCTTCTTCTGGGAGAATATACTTTTCTGCACCGGCTTTTAAAGCATCTCCTGTCTCGAGCAAACCGTTGTCAGGATCCATGAAAATCATATCTGCATCCGCCAGAGCTGAAATGCTTTCCTGAAACCATTCATTTCGGGCAGCCACACGTTCCGCAGGTTTTCCAACAGGCTTAAGTAATGCGGAATAGAAACTGGCTCCGCGAAGGATGCCCGACTTCTCCACGTCTTTGACAGTTTTGTCTGTATTAAAAGCAATACCTGACAGACAATCAAAAATCTCCGGCTGATAATGCCGAAGGTTACCTTTCTTCAAATACTCTGTAAACTTGCCATCCATCGAACCATCATTCTCCGTCAGATACCAGTTCACACCGACCTTTATCCCGGCATCAAGGAACGTCCTTAACAGGGCATATTTCCCGTAATCACCTATATCTCCTACATATTGGTTCTTCATTTTTGTTTTATCCCACTAAATCTCGCGTATATCCATCCATATAGCAACTCAGAAAAGAAACGACCTCATCTAATCTGCTCCAATCCGGAAACACAATCACTTCCGGCAACTTTACAGCATTATTCTCCGACATATTCTCTCCTCCCATCGGGATATTCGAGATATGCCCTTTTAGTCTCATCATCATATTTTATTCTGATTGCTTCTTTAAATCTTTGCGTTAATTCATCATCTGATATTCCGCAGGTCGAATCTAACTCATTTAATACAGTCATAGGAACAACTCCTTTCAAAAAATATAATAACTCACATCTATAACGATTATTTTACCCTAGCTCATATAAACGATAATTTACTTCAGCAACTACACCAGATATATTTGCACATCCTTGGCACCTCAGCGTCGGCTCTGATGATTTAATTGTAATTATGGGATAAACAGAATGCAACAGAGGCGGTTATGAATCGTAACCACCCCTGTCATCTGCATTAAGTATATTTTCATCCCCAAGAGCTCCAGGCCCTTATGCAGTACTTACTCCAAACAAAAAGGAAATCCGGCATCCCTACATCACATCATTTTCAGTTATATGCAACACCATTAATATAGAGAGTGAATCCGTTCAGATCGACCTGATCCAAATCACCGTCAAAGCTGTCAATATAGGTATCACCGGTCAGAGTCCAGATTGAGTCTTCGCTCAGAGAAACTTTTACCGTGCCGGATGATCCGTTGCTGTTGATAGCACCTGTATATGATGATCCGTCTGAAATGTCAAGGATCAGACTTGATACCGAGTCGACCAGTATCTGTCCCTCTGCGGTCTGATCTTTGAGATAAACTGTGGCATTTCCTCCGTTTTGCCCGGAAGTCCCCCAGCTGTCCGCAGAAAGATCAAGAAGAACATCCGAATCATCTGCATATGTCAGCTCCACACCGGTAAGACTTATGGTGGTAGTCACATTTGTCACGTGTATCATGGAACCCGTGAGTGAAGTGAGGCTTCCTCCTGTCATGGTGAAGCTCGATTCGCCCTCCTGCGCATCTCCGGACATGGACTGATAGATAAGTACATTTGTTGCCTGGGTGGACTGTCCGTTCAGTGTGGCATTGTTGCCCGTCAGGCTGGAATTGGTGACGGTTACGGAATTACCGCCCTCTATCACTACGGCCTCCGAATTGGTTGCAGATAAAGTTGAATCGGACACTGTGATATCCGCTGTGGAATAAACTGCCGGGGATCCGGTTCCGGAAGTGGTTCCGTCACTGTTAGATACGGATACGGTTCCACCGCCTCTGTCCGTACGAATCGCAGCGGATGAATTGCCTGAAGTAGATATAGTCACACTATCGGCAATCAATGTGCCGCCCCCGGTAGTCATGAGTCCGCCGGAATTATTGCCTGTGGTAGTGATTGATGATCCGCTGACCGTCACGACAGTCCCTTCCCCGTAACTGAATATACCGTTTGCATGTGTACCGTCAGTATTCACAGATACATCAGAGATGGTCAGTTCGGCTCCGTTATCTGCAAGTATACCTGCATTGATACCATAAAAATCAGCGCTTTCACCGTCGCTGTCGCCTGTTTTGCTTACGGACACGCCTGAAATCGACAATGTTTCACCGTCCACAAGTATCGCATTCTGATCACTGTTTGTTGAGGAAAAGTATAAGGTCCCTCCCCCATCAATATCTTCTGTTGCCGTATAAGCCGAATCATAGGATTCAGGTGCGGCATTACCCGCCATTTCAAATCCGCTTCCTCCCGGAGCATCTCCCGGCATTTCCGGTCCTCCGGCCTTTTCATTAAAGATATTACCTGTATTACCGGAATCAATGTTATTACTGTTACCTATATTATTGCTGTTATTGCCGGCATCCTCGCTATTCCTGTTAAACAGATTACTGAACCAGTTACCGATCTTTTGAAATCCACTTTTTATGGAGTTCCCGATCCTGTGAATAAAATTCTGATCCTGTGTCGACCCTCCTGTTTTCTGACTATCCTGAATTAGAGAAGACTGATCACCTTCTTCAAATCCTTCCGGCAGTTCAGGACGCTCTCCCTCTTCAAATCCCTCAGGCAGTTCAGGACGTTCTCCTTCTTCAAATCCTTCCGGCAGTTCAGGGCGTTCTCCCTCTTCAAATCCTTCCGGCAGTTCAGGACGTTCTCCCTCTTCTAACCCTTCCGGCAGTTCAGGACGTTCTCCCTCTTCAAATCCTTCCGGCAGCTCAGGACGTTCTCCCTCTTCAAATCCCTCAGGCAGTTCAGGACGTTCTCCCTCTTCAAATCCTTCCGGCAGTTCAGGACGTTCTCCCTCTTCAAAGCCCTCAGGCAGCTCAGGACGTTCTCCCTCTTCTAACCCTTCCGGCAGTTCAGGACGCTCACCTTCCTCAAATTCCCGGGGCATCTGCTGTTCTCCGCGAGGTGGCATCTGCATCTGTCTTTCTCCGGGAGGCGGCCCCTGCATTTCCATCTGCTGTTCGGTCTGCTGGCCGTTCGAATATCCCGAACCTCCGGCTCCTCCTCTTACGTTTTGAGTTGATGAAGCAGCCAGTGCCGATATCGGAGTTGCTGCGATTAATAAAGCGGTAATACCAAGTGTAAGTATTTTTCTGTAATGCATAATGTCTCTCCTTTCTCACAAAACCATCAGGTTTTTCTTATGAGAGATAATACGGAGAGACATTAACTCAAATGGGGGTATAAGAAAAAAATTTTATCTTGGTTCGGGAGGACCTCCCTCAGGATTCCCATTGCCGTTATTAGGCTGAGAATCCAAGGCCTCCGGAGGTTCAAAGCCTCTATCCGGTTCCGGTCTGCCGGGATCCATGGGCTCATCATGAAATTCCTGTCCCGGTTCTGCAGGTTCCGGAGGTTCTGCAGGTTCCGTGTTTTCTGTCGGTTTACCTTCGTTAACGGGCATCGGTCTCTCCGGCATTCCCTCTCTGACCATCGTCTCCAGTCTCTGTTCTCTGCCTGGAATTCTGCTCATTACCACTATATCGGATTCATCATAGTCTATACGATCACCGAGTCTGTCCATGGATATTTCTATGGCATGATCTATCCTCTCACCACGAATATAGTCGGCTATCTCATCCGCTGTGTCTCTATCCAGATCATTGGCATCAAATCCGACCACACGGTCAAACGCATTGACTCTGTACTCCGCAGCTCCGATGGAAACCGTTGATACGGTCACTGCATTGGCCGTAATTCCTCCGCCGAAAACAACTATGCATACCGCAGCCGCCACGGCTATTCCGGTACGAATTGTGATCATCCCGGCAGATGACTTGTTCCTGATCTCAAGGATCTGACCCGTAACATATCCTTTATCTTTTATATATCGCATCCCGCCGTTCTGGTCACATACCGCGGCACGTCCGTTTTTTGTTTTGATCACTACTGCTTTCATACTTAATACTTAATCCTTCATCCCCGATACCGGCAGATACTCTGCCATCCCGGGATAATCGCCTGCTTTGATGAGCGAAGCCGCAACCAGATATTTCCGGTGTTTATCGATAAATTTTCTGGAACTGCCCGTCCTCTCCATCAGTTTGGACGCCGGCAGGTTACGTGTCCGCTTCATTTCATCGGTAAGAGGCGGTGGTGGGGCAAAAAAAGCCTCTATCAGCTTTGCGCAGAGTCGCCTTGTCTTGATAGTGTGCGGTGCATATTCCGGAAGATCAAACAGATCGATATCAAATTCCTCCAGTTCCGCGGAAAGCGCATCAAGTTCATCGCGCAGACGGGTATCGATGACCACAGCGGTCTTATCTCTTATCTCTATCTGTAAACCTGTCGGATCCTCTTCATTCATGTCGGAGCCGAAGACATCCGGCCCTGTGGGAATCTCCAAACGAGACGCCAATCTGAAATGATCTTTTAGCCTGCTTCCGATCACAAGAGATGCATAATTCCAAAAAGAACCTCTGTCAGGGTCATATGAATCTATCGCCTCGGATACGGCGATCAGCGAAACCGAATACTCGTCGTCGCTTACGGACAGAGTCCTTCCCAGTATCCTTGCAGCCAGATGCAGGATATGCAACTGCTCATCGGATAAAAACGCGTTTTTCGCATCTTTATCGCGCTTTGCCGCAAGCACGTGTTCGTTTTCTATTCTTTTTTCCCCGGAGATCTCACTCGTCGTGTCGTTCATGGTATGTCTTTTATCTTTTAATACGTAAGTATCTGTTCAGAAACGGGGGTGTTTGTGGCTAATTTTTCAGGCAGCCGATAGGAATGACATATACGCCGTCTTCACGCTTATAACCATATTCAGTCGCGGTTATGACAAGCTTAAGATCCGGCAGTCTTAGCGGGACCTGTTTT
>CAJOID010000099.1 GCA_905234595.1 uncultured Lachnospiraceae bacterium
ATAAGAACTGCGATGGAGATCAGTATCTCGATATCCTTGGGTAATCTATGTTCTTGTTTCATATGATTATATAATATAATAAGTCAGCCTTTTGCGAAATTGCAGACGGTCTTTTTTCTTGCTGATCCATTATAATATCCCGCCAAATCGCAAATTGTATTCAAGTACTTATTACAACGACAGTTTCATTTATGATTGTGTATATTACTCCTGATTCTGTATACATGTTATACACCGTAAAAACGGTAAAGACAATGTAAATTGACGAGGAGTGAACGGGTAATATACGACAGATGACAGGAGCGTCATTTGCGAAGGCTTGATAACACAGAGACTGCAACATGTGTTATACTTAAACCCGACTGATATGCCACGTAACAGTACTGATCACGACACCGGTGATCAGAACCCAATTGCAGGAGTAAATGTCATGAAAAATGCACGGTTTGTGTCTTTGAAGGTAAAAATAACCATAGGGATTATCCTGATATGTTTTCTGATCGGTTTGATGTCGATCCTCTCGGTAAACAGGATAGCTACTACCATAGTCGACAAAGAATACGGCGACAAGGCAGAGCAGATCGCAAAAGCTATGGTCAGTGTCGTTGACCCGAAGGATATTGACGAAATAAATGATGCCGTCATGCAGGTGTGGGAAAAGGTAGGAGCCGACAATGTAGTTCCCAGCAGCGAATGGGGTTCCGATGAGTGGAACGCATACATGGCCAACTATGAGGGCATAGAAGACCTGCCTGTGTTTGTGAAGGTAAGGAATGTGTTCCGCGAATATCAGGATATCTTCAACGTGGACTGTATATATGTTATCAACTATAAGACAGCTCTCAAGCAGGGCATCTATGTCATAGACGGTGCCCCGGACGAGGATGCATGCCCTCCCGGATGTGTGGATTCGTTTGAGGACGGCATATGGCCTGATGAGAACAATCCGGTGGTCCCGGCTACGATAACCAATGAGGATGTGTACGGATGGCTCGTTACGGCAGGATATCCCATCATCTATGAAGGAAAAGTCCTGGGATGCATGAGTGTGGATATCTCCATGAATGACATCAAGGCAAAGGAGCGTGATTATGTCGTGACGATCACTCTGGTGATAATCATCCTGACCCTCCTTATAATTGGCCTTTCTTTATGGTATGTAAATAAGAATATCATCAAGCCCGTGGCAATGCTTTCGGACACGGCTAAAAACTACTGCTCCGAGAGTACCGATGTGGTGCATCATGCCTTTGAAAAGCTGCAGATCGCGACTCATGATGAGATCTCGCAACTGCTGTCTTCCATGAAGCAGATGGAGACGGATATGAATACGAACATCACTTCGCTCGTAGATACGAAGGTGGCACTGAAGGAAACGGAAGAAAAGGCAAGCAACCTGCAGGCTCTGTCAGAGAAAGATGCACTTACGGGGATCCGAAACAAGAGAGCGTATGACTGTGAGGTTCAGCAGCTCGAGACAGACCTGGCCGACGGATTTAACGAGTTCGGTCTGGCTATGATCGACCTCAACTTCTTAAAAAGAACGAATGATACATACGGACACGAAAAGGGCAACATCTCCATCAGAAAGTTGTGTGTGCTGGTCTGTGAGGTATTTGAGCATTCACCGGTATTCCGTATCGGCGGAGATGAGTTCATAGTAGTACTTAAGAATCGGGATTACCGCGGAGTGGACCGGCTTATAGAAGATTTCAACAACCACCTTAATGCTCTGCAGAATGACGATACACTCCAGCCCTGGGAGAAGATATCTGCTGCTATAGGATATGCCAGATTTGATAAGACCGTGGATAAAACCGTGGAAGATGTATTCAAGAGAGCGGACAAGGCAATGTACGACAGGAAGACAGCAATGAAAGCGGAGAGGAAAGACTAAGCTTACTCTTCTTCGTCCTTTTCGCGCATATCGTATTCCGTATCTTCATCGATCATGGTAAGCATGATATCAGCAAATTCGGGATCAAACTGCGTTCCTTTACCTTTTTCGATCTCAGCGCGGACGGTTTCCTGAGGCAGAGCCTTTCTGTAGCTTCGGTTGCTGGACATGGCATCATAGGCATCAGCAACAGCGATGATCCTGGCCAGCTCCGGTATGTCTTTGCCGGAAATGCCGTCGGGATATCCGCCGCCACCGTAGCGCTCATGATGATAGCGTGCGCCTGCCATCAGATTGGGCATGCTGTGGATCTTACCCAGGATATCTGCTCCGAGTCTCGGATGTGCCTTGATCATTGCAAATTCCTCGTCGGTAAGCCTGGAAGGTTTGTTTATCACTTCATCGGGTACACCGATCTTTCCGACATCATGCAGAAGGCCCGTCACATATATCTCATCCTGCTTTCTTTCGGAATAACCGTATCTCTTTGCTATCTCTCTGGAATACTCCGCCACACGGGCTGAATGGCCGTTGGTATAGACATCCTTGGCATCTATCGCGCCTGCAAGTGCCTGAACTACCTGTACCATGAGCATCTCGTTTTCGCTTTTTTTATGCTCGACCTCTTCGGACAATGTGACCTGCACGCTTTGCAGTATCGCCATCTTGTCCTGCAGGGCATCCGCCATACTCGATAAAGCTTCAGACAGATCCGTTATTTCTTCGCTGCCGCCAACATCCATCTTCTCGGAAAAATCACCTTCCTTGTATTTCTGTGCGACCTCTATCATTTTCTTCAGAGGATTGGTAATACCCCTGACCACGGAAAACGATACGAAGATGGATAAGATCAGCGTACCAAGCAGCACTGCCGAAAAGATGAGCATGATCCTGAGCGTTTCATCGGCCAGCTGCCTGTTAAACCAGTCTTCGGAAAAGTCCACCCCGATGATACCCGCCACATTCTTTGATGAGTCAAATACGGGGCTGTAGGTACTGTAATGCCTTCCCCAGGCATCCTCATACGGCACATTATCCACGGCTCCTGTACCGTGAGCTGCTGTGTTCAGAGCATCGGTATACTCTACCCTGTCACCGAAAGCTGCCGGCGTATCGGGATCCGTGTCTATGGTAAAGATGAACACGCCGTGCCCTTCACTTCTGATGCTGTATACGTATTCGAGCTCCACATTATCGCGAAAGACACTGAGTGCGTCATAGATCTGCGTATATTTCGAAGAGCCGATATCTTCAGCCGTAAGGGATCCCAGCATATCACCATCGACCGAGCCGGATGCACAGTTTGCGATATCAAGCATCCTCTGCTGGATGGATTTCCTGATCGCTGATCTTGAGTAGAATATGGAAATAGCACAAAGTATGCTGTTGGAAACAATGAGTACAACAACGATGAGAAGTATGATCCTGGATGAAAGCGACTTCTTCATATTCGTAATTATATAGTGAAAAATAGCTGAATTCAAGATTCCGGCAGGGGTGACTGAGCACTTCACCCCATAGAATCTGCAACTCACCTCATGTTTTATTGAGGACGTGCTTTTTCTTTCATATACTGTACCTGAATCGTGTACAGTGCAGATATGAGGGGGATCAGTACGACAGAAAACGGTATTTCGGTCCAGCCAATGAGCTATGCCCCGGAGGAGTCTGATATCAAGAATAGGTTATACTACTGAATATGGACGAAACGCCGGGATAAGAAGAGATTTATCCGAGTATGTATATGTCAGGTAGACAACAAGGAGGCGGCTTATGGATAAGCGGGTAAAAAGATATCTGATCTTAAGCTGTATCGTATTCTGGACTATGGTGCTGGGATTGTGCGGGACGGCAAGGGAGTCAGCGGGGACGGTTCTCATTGACTTATTCTTATTTTCTTCCGTCAATCTGCGGCAGCCAGCGATAGTTTTTGTTGCAAAACAGGGTGACGTTACTAAGCTCGCAGGCATCTCATGGCGGCAGGTACTCCACACAACTCATACAGGTTTCTCCGAATCAGTCGCGCTCATGGCGCGACATCGGAGGAAACCCGTATTTCGGACAGTGTGCTCCGTACCTGCCATTCGATGCTCTGCTCGCTAAGTAACGCACCGGATGTTTTGGCAACAAGACTATCGCCGGCGGTCGCAGAAAGGTAGTGCTTTTCGCTGAAAATGAGTCACTGAGAACCGTCCCCGGTGACTCAGAAAAAGAGAAATAGTTAAAAAAGCAGTTTTTCCGGATAAGGCCGATCGTGTCATGATCAGCCGTGGATAAATCTGTTATAATGCCGGTATAAAGATGATCGGGGAAATGATATGAACATAGTACTGCTTGAATACCGGAGCGATAGGACGTACCTGTGTGGCAACAGATACAGCTCTTCATCTGATAAGGCCGTATGGCTTCATTCTCAGTGACCGCAATCTGAAGCGCGCAGGTCTGGATTACTGGGAAAAGCTCAGATTGTCTGAATACAAAAATTATGATGATTTTTTAGTGAATCATCCTGAGATCGATGAGAATGCACCGGATCATCCCAAACTCTGGTATGCTACAACTAAGGCGGAGCGGACTTACGCGGATGTGTCCTATGGTCCCGATGACTTTATCATGTTCGGAAAAGAGACTGCAGGCATTCCGGAGGAAATACTTGTAGGGCACAAGGCTTCCTGCATACGAATCCCCATGTGCAGTGATGAAAGATCCCTGAATCTCTCCAACGCTGCGGCCGTGATCCTCTATGAGGCATTGCGCCAGAACAGTTTTCCGCAGCTGGAGAAAAAAGGCCGCCTGCATCACATGGAATGGGAGAGCCGGTCCTGAGACTATTCCAGTATTTTCTTATATATGATATCTGCTATAAGCCTGTTTCCCGCGTCATTCGGGTGAATATCATCCGCAAAATACTGCGGTGTGCTCAGCGGACTTAACTGCATATTATAAAGATCAACGACAGAGAAGCCGTACCGGGAAGCAGCCTCAACCTGATACTGCATGAACTGCGCCAGGGTTGCGCCCCTGTCCGTGCGTAGCTTCTCAGAGCGGTTCTTATATGTTGTGACGATAATGATCTTTGTGAGCGGAAAGTTATTTTTCATATAGGAGAACGCAAAGTCCACATCCTGCTTATACCTCTCGTAATTCATTGGCGTCCCCCAGATAAAGTCATCCACTCCCGCCCAGAATACTATCACGGAGGTATCAACGGGAATACCGTATATTCTCTGCATTATACAGTTGTTGATCCCGTAATCGCCGATCTGAACACCTTCAAAGCTTGAATTATAGACCGTTGCGCCGGAGTACTGTCCCAGATAATCGGAGAAACTGATGTAACGGCCGTTTATGTCTTTATTTCCTCCGATCGCAAGAGTAATGGAATCCCCGACACAGTATATGGTCCTTCCCTGCAGCGGTTTTATATCAGCTTCCAGTGCATAAGCGCGATCGACATTAAAAAATAAAGAAAGTGCCGCCATCAAAAAAAGAGCAGATAATGCAGTTATGATCTTATTCTTCTTATCTTTCATGATAAGACATTATAACTCCGGTTCTGATTTTGCGCATCAGTCATTTATATACCATGCAGGTGAATTACAGGAGGCTGTTCGGAGGTTGGTCGTAAATACGACTAAATATCGAAGATCAATGAAAAACTTTATGGCATTTTGATATAATATCTCAAGTTCGGAAGCAAAATCGGCTCAAGCCCAGTAATGACAAGGGTTTGAGCCTTTTCTTCTGTATAGCGTATTTGTGGTTTTTTTGAGCCGGG
>CAJOID010000100.1 GCA_905234595.1 uncultured Lachnospiraceae bacterium
TGACCACCTGATCGATCTTCACATCTCCCACTTCATCGATGGTGCGTGTATTCTCGGGCAGATGAGGAAAAGCAACCGTCGGGCGGAGTTTGCTCAAATCTATCGAATATTCCTCATCATATACTGCATCGGAATCAGCCTCGTATACTACCGGAGTTCTGGATGAGTGCTCTTTAATGTACTCAAGTGCCGGATCATCCACGGGGAAGATACCGTTCTTGCCGCCTGCCTCTATGGCCATATTGGCGATCGTGAACCTGTCATCCATCGTGAGGTCGCTGATACCGTCACCGGTGAACTCCATGGATTTATACAGTGCTCCGTCCACGCCTATCATGCCGATGATATGGAGGATCACATCCTTGCCGCTGACATAAGGCGCTTTTTTACCGGTGATATTGAACCTGATCGCTCCGGGAACCTTGAACCAGGCCTTTCCTGTAGCCATACCGGCAGCCATATCCGTGGATCCCACACCTGTCGAGAAAGCACCCAGTGCTCCGTAAGTACATGTATGCGAGTCTGCACCTATGATCACATCACCGGCCACTGTCAGTCCTTTTTCGGGTAAGAGCGCATGCTCTATGCCCATCTCGCCGACTTCGAAGTAGTTCGTGATGTCGTTCTTTATCGCAAACTCACGTACGCACTTGCAGTGTTCGGCAGACTTGATATCCTTATTGGGTACGAAATGATCGGGAACGAGTGCGATCTTATCCTTATCGAACACTCCGTCCACTTTCATCTTATCCATCTCTTTGATAGCAACGGGACTGGTGATATCATTACCGAGTACCAGATCCAGATCCGCTTCGATCAGATCACCGGCAGCAACAGACGGCAGATGCGCATGTGCAGCCAGGATTTTTTGAGTCATTGTCATTCCCATGATTGTTCCCCTTTTTGGCATAGAAATAATAACGGCATTATTATGGCCGCTATAAATAAGATTTTAACATATTTTGGAATCTTTTTATACTAGATCATCCTCAGAGAATGGTCGAGAAGCTCATCACCGTCATATCTGAGAGTCAGTAGAAAGGGCGATGAGCCTGATTTGAGAAGATTCAGAAAGACACGGTCCCCTTCCCACAGGTGCAGGGATCCGACTTCATCGATATCCACCCAGCGAAGCTCTCCCTCATCGCAGTCAGTCAGAGGGATATCTTCAGCAGAGGTTAAAGAAGTTCCGTCCGGAGCCGTCATGCTTATATCCGATGAAGTATAGAGATACATATACTCCGTCTCGTATCTTGTATTGATAAAGAAAACTATACCGCGAAACGCCACACTGTTCAGTGTGATCCCGGTTTCTTCATATGTCTCCCTTACAGCGCACTCTTCGGGCGTCTCGCCTTCCTCGATCTTGCCGCCTATGCCTATCCATTTGCCGGCATTTGGATCGTCCGGTTTGCGCCCGCGGTACATCATCAAATATTTATGATCTCTTTCAAGATAAACAAGCGTTGTATTCTTCATCGGGTAAGTATTATCTGTAAAAGTTCTTCATGATTGCGATGCCGGGTCAATCCTTATTGGACTCTGCGATAAACTTCTCCATAGCCTCGTATGCCCTGCCGCTGTCGATAAGCTCTGCAGCCATCTTAACGCCTTCTTCAAGGCTTGATGCTTTCTCTGTGATATAGAGTGCCGCACCGGCATTCATCAGTACGGTATTCCTCTTGGGACCCTTGTCCGTACCGTTTAAGATGTTTCTGGTCATCTGTGCGTTCTCATCGGGAGTACCGCCTTTTAAGTCCTCCTTTGCGCAGGTACCGAATCCGAACATGCCGGGATCGATCTCGTAAGTCTTATACCATCCGTCCTTGAACTCACATACTGCAGTAGGTCCGACCGAAGTGATCTCATCAAGCTTCTCACGTCCGTATACAACCATACCGCGCTCCACACCAAGTCCGGCCAGAACCTGTGCCAGGGGCTCGATCAGATATTCGTCATATACTCCGAGAAGTATGCGTTTCGGTCTGGCGGGATTGGTCAGAGGACCGAGGATATTGAACACAGTCCTGAATCCGAGTTCCCTGCGGATAGCACCCACATACTTCATGGATGTATGGTATTTCTGTGCGAAAAAGAAGCAGAAACCTGTATCTTCGAGCAGCTTAACACACTGCTCGGGCTCCAGGCTTATATTTGCTCCGAGGGCTTCAAGGCAGTCTGCTGTACCCGAATTGGATGAAGCCGCACGGTTACCGTGCTTGGCGACTTTCACTCCTGCAGCTGCGACAACAAAAGCCGTCGTTGTAGAGATATTGAAGCTGCCTGCCCTGTCTCCGCCCGTACCTACGATCTCCAGAGTCTCCATGTCTCCGGTATCCACGGGGATGGCATGCTCTCTCATCGCAGCAGCGCAGCCCCTGATCTCGTCTATGGTCTCGGCTTTCGCACTCTTGGTCGACAGAGCCGCGAGAAAAGCCGCATTCTGAGTCGGAGTGGTCTCACCGCTCATGATCTCGTTCATGACGGTATAAGCCTCTTCATAGGTTAAGTCTTCTTTCAAAACTATCTTTTCGATTGCTTCCTTGATCATCTCTTAATCTCCTTCACATCTTACTCTATCTCACATTTTCCGCTCTTACAGAGCGTTAAGTTCCTTCTTGAATCTGTCGGTATACTCCCGAGCAGCCTCCGGATCAAAACCGGCGTCTCTCATCAGATTGATGAAATGAGACCCTACTATCGCACCGTCTATCGTATCCTTTACCTGAGCCACATCCGAAGCTTCCCTGATACCGAACCCCATCATCACCGGGATAGGCGATACGCTCTTTACGTAGCTTAAATACTCTTTGATGGTCGAGTGGAAGGTACCGCCCTGTCCGGTCACACCCATGGCCGATACGCAGTATACAAATCCTCTGGCCCCGTCCAGGATTTCCGGTACTCGATCCTTCGATACCGGGGACACGAGCTCTATGAGGATCGTGCGGTCATCTCCGTCAAGAGCTGCCTTCAGACTCTCCTGCTCTTCTTTAGGCAGGTCCGGCACTATCAGTCCGTCCACGCCTGCTTCATGACATTTCCGTACGAAGTTCTCTATCCCGCAGCTGACGATGGTGTTGTAATAGAGCATGAATATGATCGGCTTCTCCACACCCTCATCCCTGAGAGACTTCATCAGTTTGAACGTGCCGGACAGCGTAGCTCCCGCACAGATGGCTTCATAGGATGCCTGCTGTATCACGGGTCCGTCTGCTATAGGATCGCTGAAGGGTATCCCCAGCTCGATTATGTCCGTGCTCTCCTGTGCTTTGATGATCTGCGCGGTCTTATCCATATCCGGAAGACCGGCAGTAATATATGTTATAAATGCTTTTTCTCCTCTTTCGGAGAGTTTATTTAATTGTGTTTCTATCCTGTTATTCGGCATATCTCATCCCTCGCAATATAAACCCGTGATCAGTTCAGATAACCCTTACCGGCCAGATAATCGGAGATGGTGTTTACATCCTTATCTCCTCTGCCGGAGAGACATACTATCATGGATTGATCGGGTGTCATTTCTGCCGCTTTCTTGAAAGCGTATGCCATCGCATGAGCGCTCTCTATGGCGGCTGCGTCAGTTCCATAAGCGCATCCATGGCCTCCTCATCAGTGATGGGCACGTACTTCGCTCTGCCCATATCGTGGAGGTATGCATGCTCCGGTCCGACACCGGGATAATCAAGGCCTGCGGAAATAGAATGAGCAAGCTGAATGTTGCCGTCCTCATCCTGCAGCAGATAGGATCTGGTCCCGTGCAGCACACCCGGACGCCCCTTAGCCATCGAAGCCGCGTGTTCATTGGTATCTATGCCCTTACCTGCGGCTTCCACACCTATCAGTTCTACGCCTGGCTCATCTATGAAGTCGGCAAACATACCTATAGAGTTCGATCCTCCGCCCACGCATGCCATCACGACATCGGGCAGCCTACCCTCAGCTTCCATGTGCTGACGCTTAGCCTCACGGCTGATCACCGCCTGGAATTCCTTGACCATCTTGGGATAAGGATAAGGACCTATGGCCGAACCGATTATGTAGAAAGTATCTTCTGCAGTCTTAGCCCAGGTTCTGATAGCTTCATTTGTCGCATCCTTCAGGGTGTTGCTCCCCGACTCCACTGATACGACAGTCGCACCCAGCATTTCCATTCTCATCACATTGAGAGCCTGGCGTTTCACATCTTCCTTGCCCATATATACGGTACATTCCATGTTGAAAAGTGCCGCTCCGGTCGCCGTGGCTACACCGTGCTGGCCTGCTCCGGTCTCTGCGATGATCCTGGTCTTGCCCATGCGCTTTGCGAGCAGAATCTGTCCTATCACGTTGTTGATCTTATGAGCACCGGTATGGTTCAGATCTTCTCTCTTTAAGTAGATCTTCGTACCGTATTTCTCACTTAAGCGCTCTGCCAGATACAGCGGTGTCTCCCTGCCGACATACTGCTTCAGATAATAGTGATATTCTTTGATGAATTCGGGATCTCGAATGGCTTCTTCAAAAGCCTTATCGATCTCATCCAGCGTATTCATCAGAGATTCCGATACGAACTGTCCTCCGTATTCTCCGTAATAAGCTTTACTGTTCATGCTTCCCTCGCTTTCATGTTCCTGACCGCATATACGAAATCGCGTATCAGATCAGCATCCTTACCGTTCTCACCTTCGACTCCCGAGCTCACATCGACCGTATCAGGACCGAATATCCGTATACCTTCCGCTACGTTATCCGGCGTAAGACCTCCCGCCAGTACGAATCTCATATCCTTAAGTGCTTCGGGTCTGTGTCCTTCTTTCCAGTCAAATGTCCTGCCGCTGCCGAAATCGGGAGCATCCGCCAGGACAGCCTCTATCTTGTGTCTGTGTTCATCGGGTATGTGTGAATATGCCAACTCTGTCAGATGATCCGTATCGGAGACGGATCCTATATTCAGTGCACGCCAGATCGGCAGTGCGGCTTTGCCCGCCACCTGCGGGCTTAATTCTTTATGTATCTGCAGAATATCCATGAATCCGACATTCTGTATCCTATCGATGTCATATGCATCCGGTGACACGAGTACGGCCACCTTACGGATCCCGTTGTTCAGTGCGGATGCTATCTCCCGGGCCTGCTCTATGGTCACATTTCTCCTACTCGGAGGATAGAAAACAAATCCCGCATAATCTACGCCGCACTCATTCAGATATTCCGCTTCATGTACTGCGGTCAGACCGCAGATCTTGATCTCAGGAACCATTTTTCCACCGTTTGGCCAGAGTTCCGGGATCCTCCGCTTCCATGAAAGCTCTGCCTATAAGGAAGCCGTCCACGCCCACTTCCTTGAGATAATCCACATCGGCGTCGGACATGATCCCGCTCTCGGCTATCGTGAGCCTGTCATCGGGGATGTACTTTTTGAGTCTGCCCGTATTCTCCAGTGTTATCGAGAAATCCTTCAGATTGCGGTTATTGATGCCTATGATACGGGAATCGGTCTTGAGCGCACGCTCTATCTCATATTCATCATGCGTCTCAGTGAGTACGCCGAGTCCGAGTTCTCTTGAGAGACTGTAGAAATCCCTCATCTGTACGTCATCGAGTATTGCCGTGATCAGAAGCACGGCATCGGCCCCGATAACCTTTGATTCATAGAACTGGTACTCATCGATCATGAAGTCTTTCCTCAGAATCGGAAGTGGCGTCATCGCGCGTATCTGCTTAAGGTAGTCCACACTGCCCTTGAAGTGATCCTCCTCGGTCAGACAGGATATGGCATCAGCGGATGCGGAATACTCATCGATCCTGGTGGTCAGATCGACCTTCGGCGCTATGTCCCCCAGACTCGGGGAAGCCATCTTGAACTCTCCGATTATGGAGATACCCGGCTTCGCCATATTTTCATAGAAGAGGTCACTTCGTCCGGCCCCCGGTCGTACCGCTTCCTCCGCCATGCGGCGCATTTCGGCCTCGGATATACGTGCTTTGTGTTCCTTAAGCCGTATCCTCTTATCTGCGACTATTTCATCCAATATGGTTACACCGGGCATGTTCATTTATACTCTCCTGCGAGTGAATTACATATCAGCCGATCTGAGGCAGTTTTGCAATAGATGCGGCTATATCCTCGTCTGTGGGGATCACATCGCTCATCTCGCCGTCATTGTACTTCTGATAAGCTACCAGATCGAAGTATCCGGTACCTGTCAGACCGAATACTATGGTCTTCTCCTCACCGGTCTCTCTGCACCTGATCGCTTCATCGATAGCCGCACGGATCGCATGTGAGCTCTCGGGTGCGGGCAGGATGCCTTCGATGCGTGCGAACTGCTCTGCTGCTTCGAATACGCTGGTCTGCTCTACGCTGACAGCCTCCATGTATCCGTCGTGATACAGCTGAGAGAGCGTGGTACTCATACCGTGGAATCTCAGGCCGCCCGCATGGTTTGCTGACGGGATGAAGCTGCTGCCCAGAGTGTACATCTTTGCCAGAGGACATATCATACCTGTATCACAGAAATCATAAGCAAATGTACCGCGAGTGAAGCTCGGGCATGACGCAGGCTCAACAGCGATGATCCGGTAATCTGCTTCTCCGCGGAGTTTCTCTCCCATGAAAGGAGCTATGAGTCCGCCGAGGTTGGATCCGCCGCCCGCACAACCTATGATGATATCGGGATGTATATCATACTTATCAAGCGCGGCCTTAGTCTCCAGACCGATCACTGACTGATGAAGAAGTACCTGATTGAGTACGCTTCCGAGCACGTATCTGTAGCCGGGATTCTTCGTTGCCACCTCTACGGCCTCTGATATTGCGCAGCCTAAGCTTCCGGTAGTTCCGGGATGCTCGGCCAGGATCTTTTTGCCTACTTCGGTAGTCTCGGATGGAGAAGGAACGACGCTTGCGCCGTAGGTTCTCATCACTTCACGTCTGAACGGCTTCTGCTCATATGAAACCTTGACCATATATACCTTGCAGTCCAGTCCAAAATACGAACATGCCATAGAGAGTGCCGTACCCCACTGACCTGCTCCGGTCTCGGTAGTCACGCCCTTGAGGCCCTGCTTCTTGGCGTAGTATGCCTGCGCGATAGCGGAATTTAATTTGTGGCTTCCGCTGGTATTGTTACCCTCGAACTTGTAATATATCTTGGCCGGTGTCTGAAGTTTCTCCTCGAGGCAGTATGCGCGAACCAGAGGTGAAGGTCTGTACATCTTATAGAAGTTTCTGATATCTTCGGGTATCTCTATGTAGTGAGTGGTATCGTCCAGCTCCTGTGCCACGAGTTCTTCACAGAAAATGGGAGCAAGTTCCTCTGCGGTCAGAGGCTGTCCGGTTCCGGGATTAAGCAGCGGAGCCGGTTTATTCTTCATGTCGGCACGTAAGTTATACCATGCCGTGGGCATCTCGTTTTCTTCAAGATAGATCTTGTAAGGGATTTTGTTCTCGCTCATTTGGTTCCTTCCTATTCTGTCAACCCTTAAATGTAAGATTTTTAAGGGTTTGACGTATTCTCATCCTCTTCAAAACAGAGCCAATGGTGCTGAACATTCATCG
>CAJOID010000101.1 GCA_905234595.1 uncultured Lachnospiraceae bacterium
ATATATCCCGAGGATGTGGTCGACATGGCCGTAGCATACAGGAAGCCCGAACTGTGCAACTACTACTGCACGCATGAGTGCCGCATAGGTCAGGATTCCGTACCCGAAGTCAGGAGTTCGTCCCTGTCCGAGATTGTTCTCGCCATGCTCTCCGCCCTCAACTCACTGGATAAGCAGAAGGACCGTCTGATCGAGATCACCGCGGACGGTGAGATTTCCGATGACGAGCTGTCCGATTTTGCCCATATACAGCAACAGCTCGAGCAGATCGACTTAACCGTCGAATCGCTCAAGCTGTGGGTTGCAAATACTATAGCCGAAGGCAAGATCGATCAGGACAAGCTGAACGCTCTTCATAACTGATCCGTCCTTTACGGGATCAGGCCTCCTATGACTATGATCAGTACAAGCACGGGCAGGATATACTTGAAGTAGGGCTTAAGCCACATGGGCATCTTGATGCCGTCACCCTTGTTGGTCTCTTCCATATACTTATCGAATCCCCATCCGAACTTAGTCACGCAGAACAGACAGAATATCAGTGATCCGAGAGGCAGCAGCAGATTGCTTACCAGGAAGTCCTCGGAATCCAGCACATCGCGTGCACCGATCAGGTGCAGGTTGCTCCACACGTTATAACCCAGTACACAGGGAATGCTGGCTACCAGTATGAATATCAGGTTCACTGTCACCGCACGGCCTCTGGTCCATCCGAACTCGTCCTCCAGGTATGCGATCAGGTTCTCAAATACGGCAGTGACCGTAGAGAAGCTGGCGAATGTCATGAAGACGAAAAACAGCGTACCCCAGATACGTCCGCCGGGCATGTTCATGAACACCGTGGGCAGTGTGATGAATATCAGTGAAGGTCCCTGATCGGGCTGAACTCCGTAGCTGAAGCATGCGGGGAAAATGATCAGGCCTGCGAGCAGTGCCACGAATGTATCCAGAGCACATACCCTGATGGCTTCACCCGTAAGAGTCTTTTCATCCGACATGTAGCTGCCGAATATCTCGAGAGCACCAATACCGAGGCTCAGTGTAAAGAATGCCTGGTTCATCGCAGCGCTCATCACGTTCCAGAGTCCCGCTTCCATGGCTCTGCTCCAGTCGGGCAGCAGATAGAAGCCTACGCCTTCTCCCGCACCGTCCAGTGTCAGTGAATGTACTGCCAGGACAGCGATCAGTGCCAGAAGACCCAGCATCATGACCTTGTTTACATTCTCGAGGCCCTTCTGTACGCCGAAGCTCAATACCCCAAATCCGGCGATAACGGTTATCACCATGAACACTCCCATCTCTATGGGATCCGAGAGCATCTCGCCGAACACGCCTCCGACAGCGTCACCCGTGATGCCGTCGAACGTTCCGGTGGCGAACTTGCAGAAATAGTCCAGCATCCATCCGGATACGGTGGTGTAGTACATCATCAGCAGGTAACAGCCGGCTATACAGAACCATCCATGTATATGCCATTTGTGACCCGGTTTCTCGAGTGCCTTATAACCCGATACGGCACTCCTGCGGCTGGCACGGCCTACCGCGAACTCCATGGTCATGACCGGTATACCCATCAGGATCAGGAACAGCAGATAGAAAAGCACGAATACCGCACCGCCGTTCTGACCGGTCACATACGGGAACTTCCATACATTACCGATACCTACCGCACAACCTGCACTGACGAGTATGAATCCGAGTCTGGAACCAAAGTTTTCTCTCTTTTTATTTTCTGACATAATAAAACTCCTCCAACATCATATAATAATAAATGTCGGAGGAGTCTTAGTCAACGATACTTTCTTACTCGACTTCGTCTACGGAACCGTCCTTCTTGACTACTTCGAGCTTGCATCCGAATCCGAATGCTGCGATAGCGCCAGCGATCAGTGCCCAGGGTGCTGCTGCCAGTCCCAGGATACCGCCTACGATACCTACGTTTACGGGAATGCTTAAGAGGATCTCATCCTCTCTGCGGATCTGAATCTTATCCACATTACCCTCGGATACGGCCTTTTTGAGTTTCTCAATAGCCTTCTTGGTCTCTTCTTCAAAAGTACCTGTCTTGGGCTGGATCAGCTTGATGGCTTCATCAACATCTCCGTCTGCCTTCTGAAGAGCTTCCTTGGCTGCCTGATACTCAACTCCGGTCAGTTCCATTACCTTTTCAACAGCTTCCAATGTTATATCCATGACGTCTCCTTTCGGTGCTTGTTAACTGATAAGCCTATTATAACGCTTTCAGCATTGCAGTACATATCCATCTGTGCAAAATACACACGGCTATTTCGAAATATACGTGAATCAGAGGTGCTTATTCTGATACCCCGTTATTCCAGGCGCCGCTGTCCTTAAAGAGTTTGAGTATGCCGCCGTCTATGCGGCCCTCGTCACGCATGCTCTCGAGTATCGAGAAAGCTTTCTCGGAGGGCATCGGCGGTTTGTAGGGCCTGTCCTCTGCGGTCAGCGCATCATATACATCGAGGATGGTGAGCAGCCTCACTTCGTCCGGTATGTCCTCTGCCGTGAGCTTGTTCGGATAGCCGAGGCCGTTTAAGAGCTCATGATGCGAACCGGCCCAGAAAGGCACCTTCTCATATTCTCCCTTGAAGTTCATCTGGCCGAGCATGCGTGCGGTGTATACCACATGCTCCTCTATCTGATGACGCTCGCCGTCCGTGAGTGTTCCCTTGCGTACCGTGATCGCCTCGAGTTCGGCATCGTTTAGGAGCGGTATCTCCTCTCCGTCAGCATTCAGGCATCTGATATCCGCATATGACTTGAGTTTCTCAAGTCTCTCATCATCCAGGAATCCGCGTGTGTTCGCATCCTCTATATCATCCCATGCGGTCCGCAGTGCTTCCGCCCGGGTCCCGCACTCTCCGGCCAGCTCAGGCTGCTCGTAGCCGCGTATGCGCTCCATCAGGCATGCGACCTCGATGCGGCTTTTAAGCCCGTCGTGGAGCTTGCCCAGCCTGTCGGGCTTATCCATGATCTCGAGGGGGATGATCAGCTTACCTATGTCATGCAGCCAGATGCTCATGAGGAAGGCATCTTTCTCCTTATCCGGGATACGGAAATCCTGCCCGGTCTCATCCAGCCACTTAATGAACCTCTCGGCGTACTTCACCATGCTGCGTGTGTGGTTCGCGTTATACGAGCTCCTCGCATCGATCGCATCGACCATGACCCTGACGAAAGAATGCAGCAGGTCGAATATCTCCTGTGCGAGCCTGTGATTGTTCAGGCTGACCGCGGCAAGCGATGCCAGCGCGGATACGATCTGCTCGTATGCCGGATCAAAGGGGATGATCTCACCTTTCTCATCAAGAGAATTGATCAGCTGCAGGACTCCGATGATCTCACCTTTCTCATCGCACATGGGGATGACGAGCATCGATCCCGTACGGTATCCGGTCATCGCATCGTATTTCTGTGCGCCTGCGAAATCATAATCCGTCGATTCATATACATCGGGGATGTTGATCTTCTTATTGTCTATGACCGCGCATGCGCAGACGTGTGTGCGCGTGAGCGGGACCGGAGGGGGCATGGTCTGTGAGTTCTGCTCCTCTATGGTCAGCCCTTTGGACCTGGTGAACATCGTACTGAAGATCAGATGATCCTTGTCCTTCATATATACGGTGCCCGCGTCGCAGTGACATACGCCCATCGCCTCGAGCAGGATCTTCTGCATGAGCTTGTCGAAGTTCCTCTCGGCACTTATGTCTATGGCGATGGATATCATCCTGTTTAAGTCATCCGCTGCCTGATCCGGTGTGTTCACTCATATGACGATCACGTCTCCTTCCCTGGCAAAAGAAACCGTATCACTCCTGACGGCATCCTCCATGGCCCGGAGCATCTCATCATCGTGTCTGGGATCATGATGCACGAACATGATGCTGCGTGCTCCGCTCTCTCTCATCACCTTCAGTCCCTCGGACGGGGTGGAATGTCCGAATCCGCGGTACGTGGGATACTCCTCATCCGTGAACTGCGCATCATATATCAGCAGGTCGGTGTCACGCGCCATTTCCGTCAGGGTATCATAGCTGCACCTGACCGGATGCTCTCCGCCGTGAAGACTTTCGCCATGCTCATAATCCGTCGCATATACCACGGAGCGCCCGTCATGCTCCACGCGTATCACGAGGCCTCCGCCGGGATGATTGGATTCCATGAAGGTGACGCTGATGTCCCCTATCATCACCGGTCCGGTCAGATCGATGAAGTGCGTATCGGCCGGATACTGCGGTATGGTGAGCGGCCAGAAAGGCTGTCCTATGAGCCTGACGTACTGCTCTTCTATGCTCAGTCCGTCTCTTCCGGCGCCGTATACATCGATGCGTCTGTCCCTTTTCATCAGATAAGGGAAAAATGTCAGCCCCATCAGATGGTCTATATGCGGATGAGTGATGATGACCGATATGGCCTTATCCCCGATATCGGGTGAATGCATGATGCCGGTACCCGCATCCAGAAAAAGTGCCTGATCATCCGTCTCAATCAGCACACATGATGTGGCGCCGCCGAACTCCATATATCCGCGGCCGTCAACAGGTATGGAACCTCTCGCTCCCAGTACAGTTATCTTCATATGCCTCTCAGGTGTCCTCCGTCGTTAGCCAGCTCCAGACATGGCAGCGTGCAGTGCCCCGCGCGCCAGTCCATGCGTACTATCGTAATGCCCGTGAATTCTATGTGGAACAGTCCGCACGCATAGGGAAAAGGCAGATCCAGGATATGTCCCAGTGCCGCTGCGGACGATCCTCCGTGTGAAAAAAGTGCGACCGTCCCGTGCTTTTCTTCCTGATGATCATGGTCATAATAGGCTCCGTTGCGGGTATATCCGTATCCTGCAAGCCATTCGTCTATGCCCTTTTCCACCAGATCGACGGTCTTAAGCACCCTGTTACGGACGAAAAAGGGATTCTCTCTCCAGTCGGGACTGTTAAGAGGCATGCCCTGTCTCGCCATCTCATCGGCGATATCCCATGGATGTCCGTCGGCAAATATGGGTTCATCATCAATGCTGCCCCAGTCAAGCTCGTGCATGAAATCAAGAGTCCTGACAGGCAGTCCCAAAACATCCGCCGTGGCCTGCGCCGTCTCATACGCGCGTCCCATCGGGGATGACCATATCTCCTCTATCCCCTCGTTAAGAAGCCTCACAGCTGCCGCCTCCGCCTGAGGCCTGCCCGTCTCAGTCAGGGTGTCCCTGACATAATCCGGTTCTCCGTGTCGTACAAATATTATTCTCACTTATACCCTCCGGTCTCTCATAATCCAGAAGCATTATGTGATATATTATAACAGAACAATGCCCCGTCCCGTATAGGATAATTAACTTATGGCAAACGGAAATAAAAAAAAGAAAAGAAGACACTCTCCCATCGGATATATCCTGGTCATCGTGATCATGGCCACTCTGATGTCACTGCTTATATTCGAACACTTCCACCCCATCAGAAAACTGCCCGCCGGCACATGGATCCGCTCATATGACCTGTCTCAGGAGACGGACCGTGCTATCCGTGAATGGCTGCACAGCGCGGAAACGGGCTTGAGCGAAGTGCCCGTCAGCACTCATGCTCCGGTGAGCGTCGATATCATACTTACGATAAACGCGGACGGAACATACATGCAGCGGATGGATGCGGAATCCTATAACGCTGCGGTCCGTACTGCCTACAGCAATATGGAGGCATCCTTAAGGGAAGTGATAAGCGCGAGATTCATGTCACTCGGCATGGCCGGTGAATCGGGACTGTCCGACGAAGAGATCGATATGCTCATGCAGGATGCCGTGGGAATGAGCATGGACGAATACCTGCACAAAGCCGCTCCGGACATCATACCCTCCGGTGAGGAACTGAGCGCTGTGCTTGACCGCGCCGGGACCTGCAGGGTCGAAGAAGACCTGATATATATCGACGGCGGAGCGGGACAGGTATTCTTAAACGACTCCGGCCGGCTGCTGATAGGGGATGATCTGTATACGGAGGTGGACGGCGGTGCAGCTGACGATGCTGCCGGTATCGGAACTGCCGACGGTGCTTCGGGGGAGGAGGCGGACCATGCGCAGTGATCATAAGCACACTCCATCCCATATGACGCGTTGTCTTCTGCCCATACTCATGGCAGTTGCTCTCATCGCTGCATCCATCCCTCATCTCAACGCACACGCCATCACGCATGACGAGCTCGAAGATCTCGTGCTGGTAAGACAGGACGGCGAGACGTTCATGATCGGAACCATACATTATGCATATGGCTACAACAGATACATCTCACTCAGGGATACGGCATATGCTCTCGCGGGCACGGACAAGCACTTCGATGTGAGCACCGGATCCGATGAGACAGCCATCGTGACCGGCCGGGATTATGAACCCGTCGGCGGCGAGGATACGGAATTTGATTCCGACGAATACAGTACCGAAGGCCTGAAGATCAATCCCGTGACCATCGACGGCAGGGACTGCATGTATTATTCTTTTGCAGGCAAAAACAACGACGGCAACCGGGATCTGTACATCAGCATAACCGACCTGGCCATGGCACTCGACTTAAACCTCAGCATGGACACAGAGTCCGACAGGATCATCCTGGGCGACGGCGGATTCGTCGTGGATATCGACGAATATGCGGCACAGGGGCTGTATGATGAAGTGACGAGCGCGATCGTGGGCGATGCGATGACCGGAGAGGTATTTGCCGCATTCAATGAGGATGTCTCGGTGAGTTGCGCCAGTACGACCAAGCTCATGACATACCTGTGCATCATGGATGCGGTCAGTGACGGGGGGATAAGCTTAGACGACACGGTGGAGATATCCGCGAATGCCGCTGCCCTGTCACAGACTTCGGACGGCGTCATCAGGATGAAAGAAGGTCAGACCGCGAGACTCGGTGACCTGCTCTATGCACTGCTCCTGCCGTCCAGCAACGAAGCAGCCCTCGCTCTGGCAGAGCATCTCGACGGAAGTGAAGAGGTGTTCGTGGAGCGCACGAATAAGAAGGTACAGGAGCTGTTCCTGAGCGATGCGGCATACTTCTATAACTGCCACGGACTGCCGGAGTACTCCGACACCGTCGCCGCATCCAAGATCCAGAATCACATCAGTGCCTATGATATGTTCGTACTCGCATCCCACATACTCAACAAGTATCCCGAGATCAGAGAGATCACGAGCACGCAGAAATACAAGCTGGATGCATTTGATACCGAAGTGAAAAACACCAATCCGCTGCTGTATAACCTGCCCGGCGTCGTGGGGTTAAAGACCGGTACGACCAAGGCTTCCGGAGCGAGTCTGGTGGCAGCATATGATATCATCGGAGAATCGGGGACCCGGACCGTAGTCGCCGTCGAGTACGGCGCCGAAGACGCGGCTGCGCGCAATACGGTCACGGAGATCCTGATGAGATACGGCATACAGTGCGATCAGGCATCGACATTCACGCCGGAGGAAGAATCGTTCCCGTCTACGGCGGATGCGCTGATACGCAGACTGATACTGGTAAAGAGCAGGCGGAGGTGATACGTAGCCGGGGGCCGCGTGAAGGCCGGGGGCCCCACCGGGCTTTTTTGGTTGGAGCGGGGCCGTGCGGTCGGACCGCCGCGCCACCGCGCC
>CAJOID010000102.1 GCA_905234595.1 uncultured Lachnospiraceae bacterium
TTTGCCTTATATTTTCTCCTCATTAAATTCCACCTTCCCTTTTAAGAAAAAATTCCATGGCCTTCATCTTCTGGCATGTGATGGTTCTGATGTCAACATCCCTCCCAAACCTGGGGATAAAGAAACCTATGTTGCTTCCAACACCACCGGCGTCGGATACCACCAGATGCACCTTAATTCCTTATATGACCTTATGGAAGAAAGGTATCTGGATGTTGTTATACAGAAGCGCGCTGAAATCAACGAACGTAATGCGTTTGTCCACATGGTTGATCGCAACGGTCTGGACGGTAAATGTCTTTATGTTGCTGACCGCGGCTATTTTTCACTAAATGTTCTTGCGCATATCATCCACGCAGAGCAGTTCTTTCTTCTTAGGATGAACGATCTGAATGCAAAGTCTTCATTCCTCAGGCGCTTTCCGCTTCCATCTTCCATCTCAACGTACTCTACGTAACCGATATCATCAACTGTATTTCCGCCCGGCATGACTTCTTCAATGACGGAATATATCAATGTGTCATCAAGATATTCTCCGGGGTCTCCGGTCGCACCGGGGATGCGCCTTATCGTGATAAAGGGCGAATAGCCGGGTCTGTCCAGGTATATCGCTGCGCCGCCGAGAGGCAGATCTTCGCTCTCCCAGTCTGTCTGATATGAGCTGAGGTATTTGGTATAGAAAGCATTGCTTTCGGCGTAGATATAATCATATTCTTCATCCTGCCGGTCCGAAAAGATATCAACGGAAAAAGACGGAAGAGAAAACTGCTCAAAAAAACGGAATATCCTGTCAGGTTCATGAAGACGCGGGTCATCAAAGTCGATCAGTGCTGCGCCGGCTGAGACCACGATAATGATGATGACCGAAGCCAGAATGATACGTGACTGATCGGGCTTTTTTTTCTCAATGCCCCAGTCCCTGTTTCTGCTTGGGGTAAAGCCTTTCTGATATATTGTGTTTTTTTCGGTATTAAAGATATCGTCGCGGTCCATCGAAAAAACCAACTGATTTTCTGTATCAGTTTACGCCTGCGGGCTGTCCGGTCTTGTAGGCGCTCCCATTTGCTTGAGCTGCTTTTTGCGTTTGTACATCATCTGATCAGCTCTTTCAAATACATCGTGATCCTCAGGGGTCAGAGTTGAGTAGCCGATGGAAACGACTACTTCGTTCTTTTTGATATTTTCTTCAATTTCGCGGTTTATCATATCCAGTTCTTCGAGCATCGTATCATAGCCTTTTTCCTGAAGTATGACTACGAATTCATCTCCGCCGATCCTGTAGACAGCTCCGTGAGTAAAGTGCTCGCAGATCAGCGCACAGGCGTCTTTGATAAGCTTGTCCCCGGCTACGTGTCCGAGAGTATCATTGACAAGCTTAAGTCCGTTTATATCACACACTATCACACCAAGCTTATCTATATCATTTTCCCTGATCCTCTGATTGAGAAGAGCTTCTGTTTCGGAATATGCGTGCTTATTTCTTACCCCCGTCATGGAATCCGTATTGGCCATGTTACGGAAGGTCTTTGTGTTTTCTTTCTCCGCTGCAAGATCCCTTTCTGAAAGAGCTTTCATCATCGTCAGCAGGATAAAGAGCAGTATAAGAGACAGGATAAGAATGAAAGCCACCTGTTTTCTGCTCAACAAAAGGCTGTGTTCACTGATGCTGCGGATCCTGTTCTGTATAACGCTGTCACAGATGAGCACGACCATCATCCAGTCAGTGCCCTCTACCGGAACATAGCATAAGGTCTCGTCGGAACCATTGACTGTATAGGTGATGCTTCCCTCCACACCGTTTGAGAAATTATCACAGTGTTCGTTCCAGCTTTCTTCAGGAATGACTTTTTTAACCGTATCAAGAAGGTTGTGTCCGGAGATAAAATCCCCGAGCTTTGTGCCCGAGAGGTTTTCGCCGTTCTTGCTGTACATACCGAAATATGTCCTGCCCTCATCATCAAAAGCCAGCAGATCCACTATATCCTTGACATCGATCTGAACAAAACTGGCCTTGTACTGCTTTCCTGCTATTACAAGATCAGGTGTGGGAGCAGCCAGACAGAGCTGCTTCGAAGAGCCGTAGATAGATACCGTACTGATATATCTTTTGTCCATGGTGTCATGGGAAAGAAAAGCATGACGGCTTCCGCCTGTGTAGGTGGTATATTGCGTGTAGACGATATTGTCGGTATCTACAAGCGCGAAGCGGTCGAGGGACAGCAGGGACTTCAGGCTTCCTATCGCAGTGCGGAGCTCTTCGTCAGATCCGATCGGTTCATTATTGATGAAGTAAACAGCTTTTTTCATCTGCTCAAAGTTGTTATTTATCAGATTCGTGATCGTTTTTGCACGACGGTCCGCCATTGCTTCCAGATAGAATGAACTGACTTCGGCAACGGCTTCATTTGTTGCATTGACAGTCTGTATTGATGTGAAAACCGTATTGAGTATCACTGCAGTCATCAATATGATCCCTCCGATAACTGCAGTCAGGATGAATGTTTTTCTCGTGATCTGTTTTTTCATCAGTTATCACCATACAGCAGCTCAAGCATGATGGCTGCGTCCTCCTGATAGATTACCGTGGTTATCTCGTCTGTCGTTTCCTGAAACAGCTCACCCGGTTTGTTGCCGTCTGCGATCTTAACGGCATTCTGAAGCGTGTCGAATCCGATCGAATAGCAGTCCTGCACCCCGAGACAATATATGATCCCGTCTTTCAGATAATGCAGTGCTTCCTGGTCGTGATCCATACCGACTATGACGGTATCGCTGCCTGTCTCGGTCACTGCTCTGGCAGCACCGACAGGATTGCTCATATTACAGCAGATGATCCCGTCCAGATCAGGAGTGTCAGCAAGGATCTTTTTTGTGAGATCATAGGCCATATCGACTGAATCCATATCATACTCCGTAGCGACTATTGTCATATCACTGTATTTCGCTATGGTATCCTTGGCGCCTCTCGCTCTGTCCTCATGGCAGGGAGCGCCTTTGCTTCCCACGAGGATGGCCACTTTGCCTTTATATCCGAGCTTTTCGCATAAGGCTTCTGTCAGATCCGCGCCGTCCTGATAGTTATGAGTATTCCCCACATAAGCTATCCTTTTACATCCCTCGGCGGCATCAGAACTTGAAAATGTCATCACCTTGATCCCGGAATCCACCATCTCATCAAGGACCGGAGAGATCACCTCTTCGTCGGCAACATCGACACCGATCACGTCGAAATCTCTGTCTCTGACTTCAAGCAGCCGCTTCTTCTGGTCTTCGGCGGAGGCCGCTTCCGGTGCCATGTACTCGTATGTGATCGTGATGCCCTTGTCGAGGAATTTCCTCTGGGCATCTTCCATACCGAGAGCTACCGCATCCCACCAAGGGTGGACGATCTTATATGTGAAGTAGAAATTATAATGATCTTTTTTGGGTTCGTACTGATCGAGCTCGTGATCAAAGTTTACGGCGCTGTTCACTGCATCCTCTGATCTGGGATCTTCTTCGGACGTGCCGGTGGACGCATCCGTGACCGTAACCTCAGACGATCCGGCCCCTGAAGAAGCAGCGGGAGCGGAAGAAGCGGAGCAGGATGATAAAACGATTGCCGCTAACAGCGCGAACGATATCATACCGGTTTTCTTGTGATAATACCTCATCAGGTATACCACCTCCTTTTTCCCTGTCATAAAGAAAATAATATATATTGTAGCGAGTTAGCGAAAATATTTAAAGTCCGATTCTTGACAGCGGGATTGTATCTAACTAAAATCCGAAAGAAGATCTTCAACAGATGCTGAAGGATAATGAGGACCTTACATTTTATTCCACTGTTCCGAATGACGTTACGGAACAAATGAGAATGGGTGTATATTATTCCGGATCTTCTCCGGAGAATATCGCATATGATTATTACAGGGCATTCTTTGAAAATGACAGCGAACTGCATGCGCTGATCAATCTTGAAAATAAGACATCAGCCTGCCTTACTGTATCCGGTGATAAGATCGATGTGATGATCTATGAATATGTCGATAATGAAGAGACCGATGCTGAGCTGATGTTCTCCGGAATGGTGTACGCTGAGTATCAGATCGATAAGAATACCGGCGAGATCGAACAGATAATGTAGCTGATCCGTGTCAGCTTTCTCATTTCAAATGGTTTTATTTCTGATCCTCTTCGAATCGTTTGTAATAATTCATTGCTTTATTGATCCTTTTGGATAAGTTCTGGTAGCGCATGCCATAGAATTCCGGGTAGAGCGAGCCGGTATAGGTATCGACCCGTCCGGCATCATCGGTGATGCAGCGTTCGAAGCCGACAGTGAATTCGGCAGCAGCTGCATAGGCATCATCGGTCTCGCGAAGAAGACTGTAAAGTCTGCACGCTATGGGATCGGCTCCCTCGATCTCATATATGGCAAAGGACAGCTGAGCCTCAATGGAATCCCGGGGCATATCGTTCTCCCTGCAGTAATCCTTGAAGGCCTGCTTTCTGTCTCCGTCATCGGTCCATTGGAACAGACCGTATGCACCGCTTTTCCCGTTGGAAGCGTCAGGGTCAAAATCGGGAGATTCCACTGCGATGCTTCCCATCATCCCGCAGGCTCCGGCGGGAGACAAGCCGGCCTTCAGCAGGTTCCGGTATATCAGTTCTTCCTTTTCCTCCAGGGACATATTGATATAGGGGTCTTCCAGAACTGCCATAGGCTCAGGTTCTTCGGGCTCTTCTTCCTTGCGATCAGCGCTTATTACAATAAGAACCGTCACCGTAACGATAAGAACTGCGATGGAGATCAGTATCTCGATATCCTTGGGTAATCTATGTTCTTGTTTCATATGATTATATAATATAATAAGTCAGCCTTTTGCGAAA
>CAJOID010000103.1 GCA_905234595.1 uncultured Lachnospiraceae bacterium
AAAACGATATTCATACTAGGTGCGAGCGCACTTCAGATACCCATGATACGGGCTGCCAAAGAACGCGGCCTGTATGTCTATGTCCTCGACTATGATTCGTCGGCAGTGGGGATCCCGCTGGCGGATGAGTTTCTGTGCATATCCACGATAGATGCGAGAGCGGTCCTGGAGGCTGCCAGAAAATACAAACCCGATTACGTGATGACATCCACGAGCGATATGCCCGTCAGGACGGTGGCGTGGGTCAGTGAGCAGCTCGGCATGCGGTGCGATATAGGATATGAGGACGCGCTGTGTGCTACCGATAAGAATCAGATGCGCCGCCGCATGAAGGAGTGCGCTGTGCCGATACCGAAGTTCTATGCTGCATATTCCGCAGAAGATTTCATAGGCAAATCCCGTATCTTCAAGGACAGGTTCGTGGCCAAGCCCGCAGACAATGCGGCGAGCCGCGGCGTGGTTCTGACCGATACGAGACGCAATCCTTCGGTCGACTATCTGCGCAGGATATATGATTATGTGCACGGTTTCTCCAGGAGCGGCGTCGTGATGGTCGAGGAATACATGGACGGACCGGAAGTGAGCGTGGAGACATTCACGGTGAACGGTGAGACTCACATCATCACTATCACCGATAAGATGGTCACCGAGCTGCCCTACTTCGTGGAGACCGGCCATACTCAGGGGTCGAGGCTGCCTGAGATAGAGCAGGCGGATATCCGCCGGGTGGCGCTCAAAGCGGTCAGTGCCATCAATGTGATAAACGGCCCCTGCCACGTGGAGATCAAGGCCACGGCCAAGGGTGCCAAACTCGTGGAGATAGCCGCCCGTATGGGTGGGGATCATATAACTTCGGACCTCGTACCGCTCTCTACGGGAGTGGATATGACGGCATGCTCACTGTCTGCCGTGACGGGTGATCCCATCGACCTGACACATACCTGCGACAGTGGAAGCGCGATCAGATTCCTGTATATGAACGAGCCCGCGCGGGATGCGGATGCGTCCGATGATGAGGTGCGCATCATCGCTTCGATCGAAGGTGCGGACGAGGCAGCAGGCATGCCCGGAGTCACCGGGGTGGAACTGTACAGGTCCGTTGGCGATGAAGCGAGACCCCTCAGGAGCAGCAATGATAGGATCGGCCATGTGATAGCGACAGGTGCCGATGCCGATGAAGCTGCAGCCAGAGCCGATGCTGCGCTGGCAGCGATCAGGGTGACTTACAGATGATCCGCAGAGGCAGATGATGCCTGAGGAAGCAGGACATAGACCGATGAATGATATGCGTGAGATAGGCAGTGAATATCATATGGATCCCGCGGACGGGGGAGAAGACCTGGTTTCGGTTCTGAAGTGCGAGGCCGTGGCCGCCGGGCGCGGCATAAGATTCCTGCGCTGCGGGCGCGATGCGCTCGGATTCATCGCAGATGAGATTGCAAGAAAGGGCGCGGAGGCTGCCGGTGGCTGCACTGCCCGCACACTGTATATACCTGCGCTGTGCTGCGATTCGATGGTACTTCCCTTCTCCAGGCGCGGATGGCATATAGAATATTACAGACTTAAATCTGATCTCAGTGCGGATACGGAGCATCTGTGCAGCCTGATAGATAAGGCGGGGACTGTTGATGGTGCTGCTGACGGAACTTTGTCAGATGCTGTTGAGGTGCCGGCTCCGGTCGTGCTCGTGATGAACTACTACGGCCTCGTTGCGACCGAGGAGGTACGCCGATGCATCCGGGAGAGATGCCCCGATGCCGTTATCATAGAGGATGTCACGCACCGTGTATTCTCGCCGGCAGAATTCCTGAATGATGATATATCTGCCGACTATCACATCGGTAGCATCCGCAAGTGGATGGGCGTGACGGACGGTTCGTTCGTGACAGGCCCTGTGGATATGGGGGATGTGGCTGAGACGGCGGATGCGAAACTGCTGCGGCGACGGGTGCTTCCGGGACGCCGGATGTGACTGAGGCGGCGGAAGCGGC
This sequence comes from uncultured Lachnospiraceae bacterium, assembly GCA_905234595.1. Classification (GTDB taxonomy): domain Bacteria; phylum Bacillota; class Clostridia; order Lachnospirales; family Lachnospiraceae; genus XBB2008. Next base: position 1,992 of record CAJOID010000103.1, read on the forward strand.
AGAGGCTGCCGTTGCACCGGCCGGCATCGTGACCGATTTTACGCGGCTGCGCCGGCAGGCCCTTCTCGAGAAGAGGGATTATATATTTTCCGCGGACCGCCCGCAGGCTCTCAAAGATCACTTCCGGGGACTGTTCGGCGAAGCGGAGGATTCTCTGGAGGACGGTATACATCCCATGCCGATGTCGGACATGGCTCGTGAGATCCTTAAGACATGCGACCTGCAGGGAATGCGCGCGCGCAGACGTGAGAATTTCAGAGTGCTCAGGGAATGCCTGGCCGCCGGTCCTCTGTGCGGCGAGATGTACGAGATACAAAACCCTGATGCGGAGGTCCCCGACTGTCCCTTCATGTTGCCGATCGTGATGCACACGGATCATATCAGGGAGAGCGCACATACAGCCGCCGGACGGTCGATCACGAGGGACCGTTTTGAGAACAAGCTTGCAGCACGGGGTGTATACGCACCGGTCCTGTGGCCCATAGATGCACAGGCTGCAGAGGTGTGTGAAGTGTCCAGACGTTTCGCTCAGAATATGCTGGCATTCTATATCGATCAGAGATATGACGCCGATGATATGAGATATGCGGCGGAAGTCTTCGGAGATGAACTGAGAGCAATTTTAGGCTGAATATAGGATTGTGACTTGATCGCATGTTCGCCGAAGAACGGAGATCTATCCCGGGATGAATTTAATATGAAACTAAGCGTGATAGTACCTGTATATAATATGGCTGCCGATGACAAGCTGAAGCATTGTCTGGATTCGCTTGTCGGACAGACCATGCCCGACGGGGAGATCGAGATCATAGCCGTGGATGACTGCTCGACGGATGAGTCGTATGACATCATGCGCGGATATGCGCAGGATCACCCCGGCAGGTTCATCGCGCTCTCGAGTACCGTGAATCTCCATCAGGGCGGAGCGAAGAACATCGGCCTCGCATATACGCGCGGTGAATGGATAGGATTCATCGATGCGGACGACTGGGTAGTGCCTGATTACTATGAGCGCATGTTGAAGCTCGCCGAAGAAACCGGCGCCGATATGGTGGGCTGTGACTATTCACTGGTGGATGAGTATACTTTTACGCCCGGACAGATCGTGCATAACAATACACCGGAGCAGACCGGTGTGATGGATGAGGACAGATACCGCAGGCTGCTGGTCGATACGGGCAGCCTGGTGGTGAAGATATACAGACGCTATATAGTACTCGGTGATGCCGATCGCGGCCCGCAGGAACTCCCTGCAGCCGTCGCAGCTTCGGAGCAGCCTGCCGCCGATGCATCGGTCACCGTAGTGTCCGATTTTCCCGGGAGACTCGATGTTTTCCCGGAAGATATATTCTACGAGGACAACGCGGTGAGCAACACTTGGATGCTCAGATGCAGGCACTTCGAGTACATCCCGGAGCCGCTGTACTTCTACTATCAGCATGACACCTCCACGGTGCACACGATATCCCGCAAGAACCTCGAGGACCGGATCGAAGCCGGCAGACTCCTCCTGGATGAGGCCCGCGATGAAGGCTACATCGATACTTATCATCCCGAGATCGAGTTCCTCTACACCGTACTGTTCTACGTGAACACACTGTTCTCGGCAATGCCTAAGCGCATGCACATAGAGGACTGCTATTCCTTCACGCGTAAACTTGCGCGCGAGATGAAGTCCGAATTCCCGGACTTCCGGAAGAACGCATATTACCTGGACCGTATACATCCTGAGGAGCGAAAGCTCATCGGGATGCAGATGCACAGCCATCTGCTGTTCTACGTATATTACAGGCTGCTGTGGTGGTACCGCGACCTCAGGAGCGGGAAGCGGAATCGATGCTTGAATAATATAAAAGGGCTTGAATCAAACATGCACGACCGAATATATATCTGCCATACCTTCTATCATGTATATGTAACCTGCCTAAAGGAACTGAAACTCCGCAGAGAGGCCGCCGCCGGAGCAGCCTCCACCGGCACGGCCACCCTGGTTCTCTCCCTGATGAGCAACCACTTCGGCACACTCAAAGACCGCGCGCTCGCAAGCGGCCTGTTCGAAGCCGTGTATGAGTTCGACGAGAAGCTCGACACCTTCTTCCCGGAGCTGGAGCCGCTCAAGACCGACAGCGGCAGCCTGTTTAAGAACATGATCAACCGCATCAGGTTCACGCGCAGGCTCGGACAGCTCGAGGAGCCCTATGTGCCCGTGGATCTGCGCAAGTACAGGGATATATATGTGTTCTGCGATTCCGATCCGATAGGGTATTATCTGAATTATAAGAAGATCAGGTATCATGCGCTCGAGGACGGATTAAACTGCCTGCTCTACGGTGACCAGGCGAGGATAGATAATAACGGACACTTCAGGTTCAAGGCCTGGATGGCTGCGAGAGGTCTGATATTCATACAGAACGGATGGGGCCGGTACTGCATCGACATGGAGGTGAATGACCTCTCGGTGCTCGAGTACGGATGTCCGAAATACATAGAAGTCCCCAGACGCCCCCTGCAGGATGCGCTTACCGCCGAAGACAAGGAAGTGCTGCTCGGGATATTCGTCGAGGACCTGGAGCGGATACGCGGCCGCCTGCATGAACTGCACGGTGAGCACAAGATCATGGTGCTGTCCGAGCCGCTGTGCGATCTTGAGACCAGAGAGAGGATATTCCGTGATATCATTGACGAGTACGGCTCGGTCGGCGGTGAGAGTACCGACCTGATCATCAAGCAGCACCCGAGAGACATGATGGATTATGAGAAACTTTTCCCGGAAGCGGTGGTGCTGCCGAGGACGTTCCCGATGGAGATGCTGAACTTCATGCCCGAGCTGCATGCCGACAGGCTGGTGAGCGTGTTCACCGTGCTGGATGCGCTTGAGTTCGCGGATGAGAAGATATTCCTGGGATATGATTTCATGGATAAGTATGAGGCGCCTGAGATACACAGGCTGAATGATCTGATAACCGGATGAAGAAGATAATGAGTCTGATAATCGCATATCTGGTCAGCTTCGCAGTGTTTAATCTGGGTGGCTTCGATTCCACGGATATACTGCTGGGAGTGGTATTTGTCGCTGTGTATCTGATATCGTGCCACGTGCTGCATGTTGAACTGCACGTATCGGAGAATTTCGACAGCGGCGTATCGACGGCCGCGCATGTGATGAGCGCGATATGGACGCTGCTGTACTGTCTGTATGCTTCGGACAGACTGGGCGGCTGTATGGAGAACGGACTGTTCGTCGCCGTATATACGGTATGCACGGTTGCGGGCGTGTACTTCGCCGTATTCTGTGTGCTGAGACTCATCCTGGAGTATGTATATGACAGGTGTGCGGACGCAGATGCACCCTGTGAAGTGCACCGGTTCAGTGTCCGTCAGTTCTTTATCATGGCAGGCATCATCTTCGCGGGGATAAGCTGCCCGCANCCGGCACGATGACCGTCGATTCTTTTGACCAGCTGAACCAGGCGCGGGGGATATATCCGTACAGCGACCTGCATCCCTGGGCATATACGCTTCTGATCGAACTTTTCTGGAATATAGGATATGCTGCTACAGGCTCCGTGCTCGCGGGTGTGGCCGTGTATACGATCGTGCAGATGGCGGTCCTGTCGTTTGCGATGTCGTATGTGGTGGAATCACTCTACGAGGCCGGACTGCCGCGCACGGGCTGCATACTGGTGCTGCTGGGATATCTGATATATCCGTACAACATAGCTTATGCCATCACGATGTGGAAGGATGTGATCTTTTCCGCGGGAGTGATCGTCTTCACCGTTACCCTGTACAGAGTCGCGAGAGCGAAAGCGTGGGGCGTGAGAGACACAGTCCTTTTCGCAGTGAGCGGCATCGTGGTATGCCTGATCAGACATAACGGGTTCTATGCGTTCATCGCGGCGATGGTCGTATTCATCATGGTATTCCGTCAGAAGACTGCGGTGATCCTAAGCCTCGCGATCGTCATCTTCACATGCGTGTTCAACGGTCCCATAGAGCGCGCGTGTCACGTGGAGAGAACGGAGTTTGCGCACAACCTCGCCATACCGCTGCAGCAGATAGCGAGGGTCGTGAAGTACAACGGTGATATCTCCGCTCATGATTATCAGATGCTCGAGCGCATCAATACGACGGTTTTTCTGCGTAACCACTATGAGCCCGGCGGAGCGGATCCGTCCATGCAGTGGGTCATCTTCGGAGATATGCCTTATCTGGAGGATCACAAGGCTGAGTATCTGGGACTGTGGATCAGACTGGGCCTGCGTAACCCGAGAGCCTATGCGGAAGCATTTGTGGACCAGACCCGCGGTTACTATACCACCATGCCTCCGGAGCAGACGGAGTATTACGGTATACTGCCCAATGAGGACGGCCTGGTGAATGAGCCGCTGATCGCTCATACTAAGCGTGTGAAGATAAATGAGATCATGGGCAAGCTCCACACCGTGTTGCCGGTATACGGCATTCTCTACAGCCCCGGTGCCTGCCTGCAGCTGCTTGCGCTCGGTGTGGCAGCGGTGCTCATGGGACGCAGAAAGGGCCGCCCGGTCAATGCCCTGATAGCATATATTCCCGTGACAGCCCTTATATTTACCGTTATCATAGCGACGCCTCTGTGCGCCGACCTCAGGTATGCCTATCCTCTGGTGATGTGCATGCCTTCGCTGGCCGCTGTTACTTTTCTTGAACTCTTCGGCGGTCGGTTTTCCTGAACTCTCCGGCGGTCAGTCCGTAAACAGTTCTCCGTAATTATCCAGGATATAACTCTCGAAATCCAGATACCCCTGAACTCTGTTGTAATTATCCCTGATGGCGTCCAGCCTGGAGGCATAATCTTCAGCAGTGCATCCCGACAGCACTGATTCCAGCTTATCCGTATCATTCACGGAAAGCGTGATGATGCCGTCCGTATTGAAGAAGTCCCCGATGTTCGGTGCTCCGATGTAGACCGGGACCGTCATGGATGCGAAGCAGTCCAGGATCTTTTCCGTGAAATAATTATTGAACACGCCGTTCTCGACCACGATGCTGTAGCGGTAGTCCGTGAGTGCATCGGCCTTGTGCTCGATGTATCTGCCGAAAGCGCGCCCGTATCCGTCGACACCCGGGCAGGCTGCAGCGCGGCGCGCGAGATCCAGCCGCAGGCGGTGGTATTCGTTTACCGTCTTGTCGGATGATATGACCGAGATGTCCTTAACTTTACGCTCGTACGCCGTATCCGACA
>CAJOID010000104.1 GCA_905234595.1 uncultured Lachnospiraceae bacterium
CCCGGTACCGGTATATACCTTGCCGTTATAAATATTTTCAAATATGTCATATAAAGGTGAAATCTTATCCCAAAACATGTCTTTAATCTCCTCAACACCCAATAATCGTTCTCCAAACTGCCAATCAATCCTCCTGTTTGAGACTATCAGCCATATCTACCCTGTCGAGTTTACGATTGCCAAAGAAAAGGGACACGACATAGGCGCTTAAGACTATCAAAAAGTACAATACCAAAGTAACAGGTTTTACCACAACATCGATATAAACACCCGAAGACTCTGCAGATCCTATCATCATGAGCCTTGTCATATATATCGTAAGCGGGATCGCCAGAATGTAGCAGCACGGCAAAAGAAAGTGGTTCGGGCGAAGTATGATCCTGCTTATCTCCGGTCCGCGATAACCCAGCACCTTTAACATTGATACATTTCTTCTGTTCTCATCGATGATCATACCCGAGAGAAGATTGACCATAAGTATACACACTATGATCCCGACTGTCAGAAGGATGGCATATACCACCTTCGTTGTGGCAAGGACCTGCTCAAAGGAATCCTGATAGGAATCAAAATCCGCTATCTTAAGTATCTCTTCCGAAGGCACATCCACAGGCACCTCGCTTAATATGTTGTTATATTCATCCGGCGACACACCCACGAGATAAGCCGCGTTTTCCTTGCTGGTAAGCACCAGACGAAGCGCATCATTATCTATGATATCATCTATCTTAACGGTTGTCTCTTCTCCGGTTATCCTGTGTACAAAGGTAAAATCATCACCTGCGCCGATACCGTAATAATTCGCAGCACCGCTCGTCATATAGTATCCGCCGTATGTGAGCGGTTCTCCGGATAAAGATTCTCTTTTCAGCAGGGTATTGTCCTCATCATATCCGATCAGATTGAATGCAATCTTCGTATCCGGCACCTCGAATGTAACATCGATCAGTGTCTGTCCGTTCTCTACCGTTCCCGTGTGGAATGATTTGAGTCCGGTCTCATACTTGGCGTCTCCCATCATGTCGGGAAGAACATTCTCCAGTACGTTTCGCTGCGAGTCCTGACACATCCCTCCGAGTAGTATGATCATGCTGGCAACTGTCATTCCGATAATGAACACCATGGTTCTCACAGGATTCCCCACCAGAACTCTGAACATATACACGGTCTTAAATCTAAGTTTCGAACCGTTAAAGAGTTTTCTGACATTTCTTACGTTCTTTCCCTTCTTCATAAGCATGGCTGCATCCCTGCGAAGTAAAACGGAAGTAACGACAGCACTCACCGCTATGTTAAATACAAGGGGCAGAATGAATGCAATGACCATGATAACGACGCTATATCTCACGCTGTAAGGGAAGCTGTCTAGGTCATTAAAGAAATATGCACAGAAGGCACGCGAGAACGGTATTCCCGCAAGAACTCCAAGAAAGCTTCCGATAACAGACGGGATCATCGCATAAACAGCATAATGTCTGTTAAGTTCGCTCTCCTTATAACCCAGAGCCTTCAGTGTCCCGATATTAACCGATTCTCCATCTATGATACGCGAAAGCATAAAGGCTACTATGATCATGACCATCCCGAAAAGGATCATGCTGTATGAGGAAAACTCCTTCTTAAGCATAATGACCTCTCCCCGAAGCAGGGAGATCCTGGAGTTCATATCCGAATTAAAATACTCGATCGGTCTGTAGTCGGCATAAAGAGTTTTTCTGAATGTATTGATCTTATTACCGTCATGAAAGACTACGCTGTAATACGCATTATCCGTAAGAGACGGATCCGAGTTTAATACTGCTTCATAGGTGTCGTCGTTTACCAAAGCTATCGTAAAACGGGAATAGTCGCCTATTGTCTCGGTAAGATCCTTAAGCGTATTCAGATAATCGGGACGAAGGGCATATCCTCCTACAGTTAAAGTCTCATTCCCAAGGATAATATCGTTCCCTATGCCAAGGTTATTGAAGCTTCCGTATTTTTTACAGATATACACATATCCGTCCGATGCTGACGACGGAGCCACGCCTTCACTTTCACCATCTTCAGTCTCGAATATCCATGAAAGATTGACCCTGGAAGACTCCCTAAACAGTCTGACTGTATTATCTCCCATGGTGACGTCCGTGTAGTTTTGCCGCTCCAATATAAGGTCGAAATCAGTCTCGTACCGCAGGAGGTCTTCTTCCGTTATGATCCCTTCGGTTACAAACTGCGCATCTTCGACGTTCAGTTTTCCATATATCTCCTCACAGTTATCTCCGATCGTTTCCGCGGTCGTAAGGGCACCTATGAGCATGGTCACGGCCACCAGGGTAAGAAAACACGTGACAACATAGAAAGATAAGTTTTTACGAACAGAGCGGAAAGTTTTACGTCCGAGTGTCATATTCCCAGCTCCTCTACCTTAAGTTTCTCTTTTGAAGTGCACTCCACGATCCTTCCGTCCTTAATACGAACCAGAACGTCCGCCATACCTGCTATCCTTTCATCATGTGTGATCATGATGATAGTCGTGTGATACTGTTCATTAATAGTCTGAAGGACTCTGAGGACATCCCTTGCCGATGCGGAATCGAGCGCCCCCGTCAGCTCATCGCACAACAGCAGAGCAGGATTCTTTACGAGAGCTCTTGCTATCGAACATCTTTGCTGCTGTCCTCCGGAAAGTTCTGACGGAAAATGCATCATGTGCTTTTCAAGTCCCAAAACATGAAGAAGCTCCTTCTCATCAAGCGGTTCTTTGGTTATATCCTTAACAACTCTGACATTCTCGATCACGTTCAATTCCGGTATCAGATTGTATACCTGGAATACCATACCCAGTTTCTCACGTCGGTAATCCGTAAGCTGCTTTTTGTTAAGGGAAGTGATTTCCATTCCATCAACGGTTATCGTACCGCTATCTACACGGTCAAGTCCTCCGATCATGTTAAGCAAAGTACTCTTACCGGAGCCGGAGGGTCCAAGTATCACACATACCTCTCCCTTCGCTATCTCCAGACTTACATTATCCAGAGCTTTAACGCTGCTCTCCCCCTGTCCGTATTTCTTGCATATGTTTTTTATCGAAATATGTTCCATGGTAACACTCTCATTTCTTCCATTCATTGATCGCGCAGGAAATTCTGATATCCAGGTCTTCTCTTGTCTTCCTGCATTCTGTTGGATAGTCTTTTCCCGCTTTGAACAGGCGGATAAACAGGCTGCTGCCTATGGGAAGTATCATTTTAAGAAGACTCTCGGGGAAGATAAAGTGGGTTCCGTGCTCATAGATAAGGATTTCCGGAGTGCACTCATTCTCCTTTTCTTTAAGTCTCGCCTCCATCCGCCTGATATATTTGGCGGTATCCCACAGGACATCATCCTCGGCTCCGATCAGAAGGAGCTTCCCCTGTATCCTTTCGACCTTGATCTTCTCTTCTTCCCTGACAGGATGAAGTCTCTCGGACTCATCAAACATTTTCCGTGAGGCCAGGAAATCC
>CAJOID010000105.1:0-656 GCA_905234595.1 uncultured Lachnospiraceae bacterium
CTCATAAAAATAGAACATTCCACTATCCGGCAGGAGGGCATATCCGTTATCAGACTTTTTCGTCGTAAAACCGGTCTCATCGGTAAGTGTATCGCGCTCATATGTCATCATGCCGTCCTCCACGGTAAGTATTCCGCCACCCGGCATCTGTTCGTACCATGTTCCGTCATAATCCGCCATTTCGCTATTATTATCCTTCTGTTTCTTATCCTTCTGTTTCTTGATCTTCTGATCGGCGGAACTGTCCGCCTCTTTGTCCGCTTCGACCGGATCCGGTGACTTACTTTCGATATTCGGCATGCAAGCGCACAATAACAGTGAACATATTATCGGTATAAGAGCCGGTACTTCCCATTTTCTCATTGTTACTCTCCCTGCTTCCTGAAAACCTCGACATTACTGTGGTGTCAAACAAAACCTGTTCTGTCTATTCCACCTTCCTGTATTTGATCGTGTACGTACCCGTTGATGTGCCGTCAAAATGATAGAGATAAAACATCTTCAGAACGTTATGACTGAGGGTGCACACACCGCCTCTGAGCGGATCTTCATCATCACTGTAATATACATATGCATAATCGTTATCCATGTATTCATCAGCCTCTCCCCTGTGAAGCTGCCGCTCGCGGCTGATCTTTCCTGTTTTACTGTCTTTT
>CAJOID010000105.1:725-6140 GCA_905234595.1 uncultured Lachnospiraceae bacterium
CGGGATTGTCGCCTGCATCCTGTTCGCTTCCCTCTACGTTCAGATAGAAGGCTTCCCATTCTCCCACGAGACGGCTGTAGTCGATATCGCCCTTATCCCAGCCGGATGAATGCAGATTGTCACTGAGCATATGCGAAGGAAATCCACCCTGATTCAGATGGTCATCATCAAATCTCAGACAGATAAATCTGACGCCTGTCAGATCGTAAGCCCTGTGAGATCCGGCATCCTCTTCTTCATTATGTTCTCCGTCAAGCTCGATATAGCAGGCAATATCATCCGCAAAATACGCACCGTCATCAACTGCGGTTATGTACCTTCTCTCATCACCGGGATCGGAAATATAATCATTTCTTATCAGCATTTCATTCCCGTCCTCATCAGTACACATCAGATCGCCGAAATATCCCTCTGACAGATACACCTCGTTCGGTCCGTGGGCAGACAGCTTAGCTCTGCCCTTTTTATCAAATGTCACCTCAGGGTATGTGTGATCATACTTCGCACTTGTAAGGTCACTGTCAAGCTCCTTCATGCTGTCCTCTGCTCCTGCCGTAAACTCAAATACCGCCCATGCAACAACTGCATCCGCTGTACCGTCACGGTAGGTTGCGCTAATATACCCCTCCTCATCAGATGCCGTAACCTTTTCGACATGCGGAGAAAGAGTGTATGTTTCCATGTCATAATGCCCGACCTGCCCCAAGATCACGAGCTTGCCGTTCTCATCATATGAGAACGCCTCCACGATCATGCTTCCCGGTCTTGATGTGATACCGATCATGCTGTTTCCGACAAATCCGTATGCGCTGTAATGCCGGTCTTCTTCTCCATCATCCGCAGGAGAACCGATCTTTGAATCCCCGTTGTACAGAACCGGTATCAGGTCATCCCGGTCCTCCGGCTCGGTGCTTACCGATATCAGCCTGCCATCAGCGGAAACGCCTGTAATAACGGCAGGAAGATAATCCTCATCTATATTGCCGTCCTCATCTATAAGGGTTGTCGAAGGCAATCCGTCAGTATAAGATGCGATACATATCCCCCGCTGTGTGACATACAGTGGTCCTGTCCCGTAAACTTCACAGACCTCAACCTCCTCATCGGTATCAAGATCAAGATATTTGAGTGTTGAAGGCTGTGCTGCGCTTACCTCATCGATATACAAACCTCCAAGGGTTGTTGCCGCCAGTGAGCGCGTATTATAGACTCTGAAATATATACGGTTGCCTGCCCGGACAAATGCGCCCCCGTTATTCTCAACCGTGCCGTCGGCAAATGCTCTCGCGAATAATCCGGCCATCTTCCCTTCGGTCGGATCATCCTTCTGCTCTTTTGAGGATAATTTCTCCTGCGGCTCCCCGGACTCTTCGGAAGAGACCACGTTCTCTTCCATTTTCTTCTTCAGTTCATCAAGCCTGCCCTTACCGGTATCTTTGTTTGCCGCGCACGCGCACAGCATCACTGCCATCATTACCGAAATGATCAAAATGCAACGTTTTACTGTCATACTCATAGATTTTTTCACTCACTTTCCGGGATCACTAGACCTTCGAGCCTGGCCTTAATGGCCAGTTCCGTTCTGTTGGCAAATCCGGTCTTAGCCAGCATGTTTGATATGTGGGTTCTGACCGTTGTCGGACTGATGAAAAGCTTGTCCCCGATCTCGACATTGCTTGCACCCTTGGTAAGCTCACGCAATACATCAAGCTCCGCCGCCGTAAGATCGGTGCTGGTAATATTTCCGAGCGTTACGACCGGAGTTGAATCAGGGTATACGCTCTTCCCCTCCATCGTGTGTCTCATTACCGTAAGTATCTCCTCGCTGTCTGCTTCTTTATACCAGAAGCTGTCAACTCCGGCCGACTTTGCCTTGTCGATAAACGACACCTCCGGCATGGAAGTCGTGATAACGATCTTTACCTGCGGGTGGCTCTTTTTGATCCGCGCTGCTGCCTCAAGACCGTTGGAACGGTCCTGCATGATAACATCCATCAGGATGATATCGGGGCAGTTCCTGTCACAGTACATATGTGCGACCGAAGCGCTCTCGACCGAATACAGCAGTTCGAAATCGTCCGAATTATCCACGATCATCTCGAACAGCCGCCTTGCTATCGCCTGGTCTTCAACTATCATTACTTTATATGTTTTCATATTCATTCCTTTTGACATCCGGCAATGTGAGCAGGAGCACGAACTGCGGGCTGCTTGTTATGTGCATACCGGCGCCGCGCCTCTCTGCCAGATGCCTTAAATATGACAGGCCTCCGGTTTCCGTGATCGTGCCACGAGGCGCCTCTCCGTTATTGGTAAACTGCACGGCCTTCTCGCTGTTATCATTAACATATGATCTGATATAAAGGGTGTCGCCCTTTGCATGGCGGAATGTGTTTGTTATACACTCACGCATGGCAGCGGCGATCAGCTGTTTATCATCCTCGCCTTCCGGAAGGTCGCCTGTTATCTCGACATTCACACCAATATCCGCAGCGGCCTTAAGAACCGTCGCGTAATCATCGGGGCGGTCATTGATCTTCTGCGCATCGATCATTGATATGGCCGTGTTCATCAGTCCGAGAAGCTCCTTCTTGCCTATGTTGTCCGAGATGTATGACCTGACACCGACGAGGGCTTTTCCAAGGTCATCGTGAATATTGACCTTTGTCTGCAATATCTCCTTTTCTATCGTAAGATCGGATATCGTATCATTTATCTCAAGAAGTCTCTTCTTCTGTCCTGCAAGGCGCTCGTTCCTCTCCCGGAGCTTGAGTCCGAGATTGTACTCTTCCGTGATATCATAAGCGATGATCTCATATGCGGGGCTTTTCAGAAACGAGCACCTGTTCCGTACTATCCTGTATATGTTGCCGCCGGGCATGCCAAGCACCTGTCCGGATCCCCAATCGTAATAGCATGCACTGCCGAATGCCCTTGAGTTGGCAAGGCAATCCCATAACAGCCTTCCGTCAGTGGCAAACCTGCCCGTAACTTCTCTTGCGATGTCATTCATTGCAGGTTTCACAAATACCAGCCTGCCGTCCTCATAGTAGTAACACAGCCCATCGGTCAGGCCGTCCAGACCGTCCTTGATCGATGCAAGCGAAATGTGTCTTTTCCTCCACAGATGAAGGTATACGATCAGCCCTGTCTCAATGACGGTAAGCGCCGCAAACAGAAATATCCACGTTCCGGAAAGCGGCATTTCGGATTCCATGACGCACTCTACTATCAGATAAAGAACCGCTACATTGACAAACATGAGGAACAGGTAGAACGTACGCCTCCGCTGTATGGCATCCGACATTATATAGAAGGCAGCCAGTGTCAGCACAAGTATCCATGTTCCGAAAAAAATGTTCATGACTCCCCCTTTCCGAAAGCCTTGTCATCCGTAAAAAACGAATGTATCACGACCGTTCCCTTATCCGGAATATCCATGGTAAGAAGTCTGTAGTCGCCTGTTCTGATGGCATACTCCCTTATCCCGTTCTCAAGTCTGAGCCAGTCATTTTCATCAGCCGAATCCCTTTTTGACAGCTCCATGCGAAGTCCGAGTGCCTCTCCTGCTTCTACCCAGACCATAAGCGCCGCGGTGATACCGTACCCCTTTTCGAGCACTTCCTCAAACAATGCATAAGCAGCCAGAATATCTTCCGCAGCATATTTGTACGATACCGCTTCAATGCGGCTTGGCTCATCTTTCGTGGTGACTGCAACGTCTCCCAAAACGCCGGAAAGCCGTGCGTACTCCAAGGACTCCTTTATTGCCAGATGAAGATCCTGCACAGGTATAAGCGGGTCATTTTGCCTAAGCAGCATGAGGTTTGCATACCTCTTGATGTAGGCCGTAAGGACAGCCATATTGCACACCGCTTCGCGAAGATCATCCCCTTCCAGTCTCTCCGCCCTGCCTATCAGCTCTTTCAGGCTTGTGCTTTCATTTCTGACCGCTGAAGCGATCTCATCATACAGCCTTGAATATGTTTCGATCCTGGCCTGTTGTGCGCGAAGTTCATTTTCCTGTGCCAGAAGCGTGTTTTCCTCAAGGAGTCTTTTGCCCGCCTCTTCCAATTCATCATTGATCCGTATCAGTTCCCTGATGTCTTCCTGCCAGTAAATATACCCGCCCTCTATCCTCTTGCCGAACAGCTTGGAGGTATCGTTATATACTGCAGTAAATGCACCGGTTCTTTTCCTGATGTCAGCCGGAACTTCTCTTGCACCAGATGCGCTTACAACAGCATTACCGTCAACATCAAGTATCTGTGCCCTTACCGATGAATTCTCAAACACACTCAGATAGTCATTGTTGGACGGTATCAGTCCGATCATTATAATTGATTCCCAGAAGCAGACGTGCATTATATTCCAGATCATCTGGAATGTCAGGATTTCGGTTCCGAATATCTTCCTGCCTCCGGAAGTGCTTCCGTGGAACACAAGCATCAGTACGAATCCGGTCACAACAATGAGCACCGGTAACGGTGTCCGCCGTCTTGAGTACGCCACCGAACACTTTAAAAGAGCTATGACAAGACCGACAACAGGAAGTGTATAGCACCATATCGCAACTAAAATGTAAACGCCGCCTCGCGTGTAATGGTCATCCCAGTCCGTAAAATGCGGCGCAAATGTAAACATCTTCTCATGAAAGTCATTAGTCAGGGCAGCGATGATAAGAAGCACCGCAGGAACGGCGAGAGCAAGCCACCCCTTTTTTATCTTTTCGTCATCCGGCTGCCCTATCTGGACGGATGCCCATATACCCAGCACCGGCGCGATGATCATCGGAACATAATACAGATACCACAGATATCTTGATGCAGCCGAAGCATCCGGAGCGAACTCGTAGCGCACCAACTGCAGAACATGAAGCAGCAGAATCATGGTTGCGATACCTATAAGAAGACGGCGCTGCCTGCAATGCGTTATCCTTGCCTTAATGGAAAGAGCCCAGTACAGAACTGCTGTGCTAAAAACGAGGATAGAGGCAGACCTGAACGGAAAACCTGACGGCGTGGTAACTCTCACGACGATGCCGAGCACATACAATATGATCAAAACGGTAATGGTTTTCGGAGTTTTCAAAATGCCTGCTTCCCTTTTGCTTTTTATCAGATTGTACAACATACCGCCCGATAATCCTATGCTACAAATGTACGAAAACTCTCATCAAATAATACTATTCTCGAAACAGAACCATTTTAGAACCACTCGCCGATTCTACATGATTTTTGACATGATAAAAGGCTCCCGGAGAAATCTCCGAGAGCCTTGATTTTACTGTATTTGAGTAGTATTACTCGATGATAGAAGCAACACGGCCTGATCCTACTGTACGGCCACCTTCACGATTGTCCGGGGTTGTAACCGTGGTTGTATGTCGTGATAAAATAGGCCTTTCTATTTTTG
>CAJOID010000106.1 GCA_905234595.1 uncultured Lachnospiraceae bacterium
TGAGTATGGTATGGATTATCAGACTTATTCACAGACGATAGAGGCATATGACGCGGAGGGCCAGATCCTGAGCGCGATGGAATATGTGACCATGGACGCAGAGCAGATGCCCAAGGCCTATGTGCTCGAAGGACACAAAGAGACCCCTCTCGGAACCGCTTTCATCGAGACTCTGACCAAGTCAAACATAACATCGGAGACACTCAGCCTGCTGAAGGCAGATGCTGTACCGGATGACTGCCAGCTGCTCATCATAAACGGCGCCATGTCCGATCTGTCAGCCGATGATGAGACCAAGATACATACATATATAGAAAACGGAGGCAATGTCCTCCTTACGACCAGTTACGATGCCGGACGTCAGCCCAACATCGATAAGCTTCTCGGTACATACGGCATCACCAGACAGGATGGTATCGTTATGGAGTATGATACCGGACATATATATCAGAAGGTGGCATACTATCTGCTGCCGGAGATTATTGAAAGCGCATATACGGGTGATATCGATAACGGTTATGTGTTTGCACCGTTTGCAGCCGGACTGACCATAGATGAGGATAATGCGGACTATGATTATACGAGTATCCTGGTTACCAGCGATAAGGCAAAGGCACTCACGGTCAACGAACAGGGTGAGGCAGATGAGAACTCTGCGGGAGTAAACGGCCCGTTCTATATAGGAGTGGCAGTGAATAAAGCGGATGAAGCCGGTTCACTCATTGTGTTCGGCAGCATGGATCTGTTCAATGATGATGCAAATGAGATCGTGGCGGGCTCCAACAATGCTCTGTTTAAGGGGATTGTCAGCAGACATGTGAACGAGAGCAGTCTGGATCTGCCGGTAGTACCATCCAAGCCTTATACGGTGAGCAATCTGGTTATATCCAGTGCTGCCGGTATCATTGTGGGAGTATTCATGATGCTGCTCATCCCCATAGCAATGATAGCGGGCGGTATAGCCATATGGGGCTCGAGACGCAAGAGATGATCGGACTAAGAGGGTGCTTAGGCACCCTCTTATGTGTTATGATATGTGGTAACGTATTGATTGGATCATGAATCATAAGGGGATGTATATGGATTATAAGAATTATTCCGCACCGCTTAAACTTCGAGACATACATATAACCGATGACTTCTGGAAAAAGGAGATAGAACTGGTCAGAACGGAGGTTATCCCGTATCAGTGGGATGCCATAAATGACCGCGTGGAGGGTGCAGAACCCAGCTACTGCATGCGTAATTTCAAAGTGGCGGGGAATATGAATGCTCAGATGCGTGCTCAGGGCGCGGCGTATATACCGCCGGCTTATACCTTCAGGGGATTCCAGGCTCTTCCCGATGATCCCGCTCACCCCGAGCCCGATAAATTCTACGGATTCGTGTTCCAGGATACAGACTTTTCCAAATGGATAGAAGCGGTAGCTTACTCTCTGGCACAGTATCCCGATGCGGCCCTGGAGAGGATAGCGGACGGTGCTATCGATATAGTATGCGATGCACAGGCTCCTGACGGATATCTGGATACATACTATATCATCAACGGACGTGACATGAGCTTCACCAATCTCAGGGATCACCATGAGCTGTACTGTCTGGGACACCTGCTGGAGGGTGCAGTGGCATATTACCAGGCTACCGGTAAGGATAAACTGCTGCGCGCCGCACAGAGATTCGCCGATTATGTGGACAGTGTATTCGGACCTGAGCCCGGCAAGTGTAAGGGCTATCCCGGACATGAGATAGCAGAGATGGCTCTCGTCAGATTATATGATGTGACCGGTGATGAGAAATATCTGAAACTGAGTAAGTTCTTCATAGATGAGAGGGGAACCAGACACAAGGCTGACTATTATGATCCGAATTTCGTAATCGGAGGTGAAGCTGACGGGGAGAATGCCAATGTAGATGATATGTACAGACATGATCTGTATTATTTCGACCTCGAGGACCATCCCGATCAGAAGATACGCTGTCATGAAGATGAGGAGAGACATGTATATCATCAGTCGAACAAACCCGTACGTGAGCTCACAGAGGCAGCAGGCCACGCCGTACGAGCAGTGTATCTGTATTCGGGCATGGCGGATGTGGCGAGACTTACTGATGATGAGGAACTCTATGAAGCATGCAGGCGCCTGTGGGACAATATGGTCAACAGACGCATGTATATCACGGGCGGTATAGGATCCACTCATGTGGGAGAGGCCTTCTCATTTGATTATGATCTGCCGAACGATACGGATTATGCCGAGACATGTGCATCCATAGGCCTGGTGTTCTTTGCCAGGAGGATGCTGCAGATATATCCCGACAGCAGATACGCGGATATCATGGAGCGCGCACTGTACAACGGTGCACTCAGCGGCATGGCGCTGGACGGCAAGAGCTTCTTCTACGTGAATCCGCTGGAGGTGGATCCGAAGGCGTGTGCTCTCGATGAACGTAAGAAGCACGTGAAGCCTGTCAGACAGAAATGGTTCGGATGCGCATGCTGCCCTCCGAATATAGCACGCCTTATCTCATCGATAGGTGAGTACGCTTATACCGAATCGGAAGATACACTATATATACATCAGTATATCGGTGCAGATTTCACTACCGGGACAGGTGCCGATATCAGCATGCAATCTTCTTTCCCCTGGGAGGGTGATGTGAGCATCGCCGTCAGAGGAGTGCCTGAAGGATATAAGCTGGCTCTGCGCATACCTGACTGGTGTCTCGGTACATATGAGATGACCGGCGCGGATGATATGGATAAGGACGTGAAACACGGTTATCTGTATATAAGCGGTGCATGGGGGAAAGAAAGAAAGATCGGTATCAGTTTCCCCATGGATATACGTCTGATCGCATCAAGTGATGATGTCAGGGAAGACTTCGGCCGTGTGGCTGTAACGCGCGGACCGATCGTATACTGTATGGAAGAGCAGGATAACGGTGCTGAACTGTACAGGCTGGCTGTGGATTCGGAGAGATTTGCCGCACAGAGCCATGTTGAGATGTATGATATAGGTTCTGTTCCGTGCCGCATCATATTTATCCCGGGTGTGGAACGTTGCGGATATGCGAATACCGACCTGACCGTCGACATAGCGAACAGCCCCAGAGGTAAGATCGAGGCCGGCAGG
>CAJOID010000107.1 GCA_905234595.1 uncultured Lachnospiraceae bacterium
GACGGCGTTATGATAATGGTTATCGGGTGCAAATCGCTGTACGAATTTCGTACTGCGTTGGTGTAAAAGCTCATATACTCATTTAAACCCTTGCATTCAAAACCATCACCTTGATTTAGGGTAGTGGTTTCATGTCAGAGCGAAATGCACAGTCAATACACATTACAGAATGGATGGATAACCCAAATTATAGACAATGAGCGTCATTGCGGTGATGTGCTTGCTCATAAGACTTACACGCCTGATTTCAAAACGCATAAGGCAGTAAAGAATGACGGCAAGCTCCCGAAATACAGAAAGCGTGATCACCACGATGCTATCATCAGCCATGAAGTATTCAACGCTGCCCAGCTTATCCGTTCATCTGCATTTTATAAAAGAAAAAAGCATGCCCTGCCCGTGCTGAGCGTTGTGGAGGACGGTGCGCTCAAAGGATATGTTCCAATCGACCGAAACTGGGAGGGCTTTTCTCCCGAGGACTATCAGAAGGCCTGTGAAAGTGTTCAGACCGCTATTGAAAAGGAAGAATATGTTCAGTCGGGTCTAAAGCTGAATCTGAACGGATATCAGCGTGTCAGCTCACATTTTTTTCCATCTTCTGATGACCTGTCTCTGACGATATCAGGCGGAAAGATGCGCTTTAGTACTGCGTGTTTAAAGAAATTTAAGGATGTGGAGTACGTTGAACTGCTTATAAACACTGTGAATAACTGTATCGCGATCCGTCCTTGTGAGAGCGATAATCCGAATGCGATCCACTGGGGAAGGTTGAAAGAAGATAAGTGGATCGTGAACAGCATGAGCTGCCGTGGACTGGCTAAGGTCTTATTCAGCCTGATGTCGTGGGAGGATGACGGCAAGTACAGATTTAAGGGAGAATTCCGCAGCAATGGCTCTGATAAGCTACTTTTATTTGAACTGGACGAACCCGTAGTGTCGAAAACTGTAGAGCAGGTCATCGTCCCGGAAAAAGATGATGAGGAGCAGGTCGTGGTACAGGAAACTGTGAGAGTCTATCCACCGTCATGGGGCGCAGATTTCGGAACTCCGATCGTATCGCTTGCACGAGGACACCTGCTGTCACAGCAGCACTACAGTGGTGACTGGGATGTTCTCAGACCGGCAAAGGTTATAGAAGAAATGAATGCACTATCTTCAGAAACTCTTGCAGAGCTGATGAAAGAAGCCGAAACAATTATGGAAGGATGGGACTTAGGATATGACCGAGCAGATGATGCCGACGAGTGAAGAAATGGCGCTCGAAGAACTGACTACCGAAAAGGAACTCCGAAGAAGAGAGCTGGAACAGGCTTTCGGAAGCTATAACTTTGTGGTTGTCCGCAAGGAACTGTTTGCACACCTGCGTGATCCGGCTGTTACGATCAGAAAAGGCAGTATCACGTTCAATACCGCCTGCATCAACGGTCTGGAAGATGTGGTCTTTGTACAGCTGCTGCTTTGCGAGGACGAGAAAAAGTTTGCGGCCAAGGGCTGTCAGGAGAACGACAAGGATGCTCTGCGCTGGTGTATAGCCAAGCCGGATAAGCGTAAGAGCCGTAAGATGACCTGCCCTGATTTTACGGATAAGCTATATGAACTCATGCATTGGGATTCTAAGTGCCGTTATAAGATACTGGGCTATAAGATCGAGTTTGAGGGCGAGATCTATTATGTTTTCGACCTGATCGTGAAGGAGACATTCCGTGAAAAGCCCAAGAAGGGCGAAGTGATCGACGAGACCGTGGACTACAAGAAGGGATATTACTCCGAGGATATTGCCGGAACATTCGGAGTACCTGTGGAAGAGCATAAAAAGCAGACACAGGTCACAGTTGCGAACGGGTATATCAACGTAGCTATGCTCACAGGCGACAAGAAACCTGTGGAGATAGAGCAGGCTGGCAAGCAGCTTACTCTTGAGGATAATTCTGCCCCTGCAAATTCTACGGGCGAAGTATACCCTGACGTAGAAGAGGAGGTGTCAGATGGAGAACCTGTCGTGGGAGAATGCTGATCTTGGAATCAGCTTCTCGGTTGCATATGGACGGATCACTGTATTCAAGACAACTTTGAAAGCTATTGGCTTACCGCAGTATTTCAGATTTCTGTTAGATCCGGAGAATGGAAAGCTGGCTGTTGAGAAGTGCAGCTATAAGTCAAGCGGAGCTCATCAGCTGCCAGAGGATACTTCACACGATAGTTATGAGCTCAAAAGCATGGATATGGTACGTTTTATATATCAGACCTGCGGCTGTGATATGAAGTCCACATACCGTATACGCGGCATAGCTGTGCCTGACCGAGATATGGTCGTATTCGACCTTACAACGGCGTATCGTGTGCAGGAAGGCCATCTGATAGGCTGAACTGTAGAATTCAGCTGTATTATACCATATATTGGGATTTATTGCAATAAGCGCCGAATGATGCTTTCATCGCATCCAGATGTGGAAGATCCGTGAGGCCGATACATAAAAGTAAATAATGAAGCAGCCCACTGGGTATGTTTCCAAATTACGCAACATTTCGTAAGACGGAGACATACCTGGTGGGCTGTTTTTCATTTATCCCTCTGATAAGGGGATATTCTGCCAGAGTGAACATTTCAAAAATAGAACTTTATCCCTCGCTCGGAACTATCCAAAAATACCGGATTTTAAGAAAATGGCGTAAAATCGGGATTTTCATTCTCCGCCGATTGAGCAATCCCTACTGACAAACTTGGAAAAATTTTACAACTGGCCTTGCTGATCCGGAGCTGTATCTGGATGCAGTCGGCAGCGATCTTGGCGAGACTATGGG
>CAJOID010000108.1 GCA_905234595.1 uncultured Lachnospiraceae bacterium
TGTATTCAGAATCCTGACTGCGTTATATTTCCCCTTAAATAGTCCCGACCACCATTTTCGGTTAATGACATGATGGGCGATAAACAAGGCGAACATACACACGCCAAGAACCTCATGGGTATTCTCTCCGATCAGGGAATACGCCATGAGGAGCGGCAATAATATCACCATTAGGATATCAATTATCATCCGCGCTTTCTTCATGAACTCACTTCTTCTCTATCATCTTCACCACTTTTGCAGGATTTCCGACTGCTACAGCATTGTCAGGGATGTCTTTTGTAACAATGCTGCCGGTTCCAACGATTGCATTTTCTCCAATCGTCACGCCGGGGAGAATATTTACCCTTGCCCCGATCCATGCATTTTTCTTGATATGGATCTTCTTTGTCATGATGACACGGATATTCTCAGGCTCGTGATTGACGGTAAAAAGGCCAACTTCCGGTCCCATCATGACACCATCCTCGATCTCGATACCGCCAAGAGACATCACCGTCAGACCATGATTCGCAAAGACATTCTTTCCCAGCTTCACACAGTTTGCCAGATCCACCTGGAACGGCGGAGTAAAGAATGTACCATCCTTCATCTGACCGTCAAGAAGCTCATTCTCCAGTTGTATGATCTTTTCTCTATCCTTCGGAGCCGTGGAGTTGATTTCAAAGCAGAGCTGCCTGCATCTGTCCATTTCTCCGTGTGCTTCTCTTTGGTAATCCTCATCGCGGATATCAATTGCCTCTCCGCTGTGTAATCTTTCAAATACATTCATTATACTACGCCTCCTCTAATATCCGAGTCCGGATAGCCACTGCTTTACATCTTCCCTCACGCCGTCTGGATCATTCTGTGCATCCATACCCTTTATCGCAAGCCCGGTTCCGACAGTACTGTCAGGACTTACTCCGGCGAGCTTGCTGTCGAACCCCGACAATCCGCTACCGGCATGAGTTGAGAACGGAACCAAAGTCTTACCTGCCAGTCCGTCCGCATTCTCTTCAAAAAAAGTATAGCAGATCATGGGCCAGTCTCCCCACCATACAGGTGCGCCGATAAAAATAGTGGAATACTGTGACAGATCCGGTACCTCTCCGGCATATGCCGGTCTTGCGTTATCATTTAATTCCTTCTTGGCAATATCCGTCAGTTCATCATAAGTGTATGGATAATAATCCTCCTGCGGCAGGATCTCGAATGTATCCGCTCCCGTCTGCTCTGTGATCCTTTCAGCAACGATCGCAGTATTTCCCTTATCGATCACACCCACGCCATACTGCTCGCCTGTTCTGGAGAAATATACCACCAGAACATCCGAGGAACCAGATGTAGATTCAGCTACATCTTCTATATCATGATTATCTGCAGGCAATGCATCCGATGTACTTTCGGATTCCTTGGTGTCCTCCTGTGTCTCTGTAGTTTCCGCAGCCAGCGTCGTTTCTTCTTTTGGAGTAGCCGTATCTGTTCCTGTGTTTGTCTGACCACAACCCCCGACCAAAAGCAGACATAACAATACGGCAGATATAATTACGCTTTTTCTCATGATATGTATCCTTAATATGTTGATGCTCTGGAGCTTGTGAACTTCCAGTTTTCCTGTTCTTTTCTTAAAGTAAAATCTCCCTGCAGCCTCCAGCTGTTCTTTCCGCCGCCATATACGGCCGCAAGTACCCTGCTTTTACCGGTCATGGTGGCTGTGTCACCATCCACACGAACTGTAACCTCATCATGCTGTGCAGAGTAATAATTGAATGTGCCATTCAAAAGTCCCTTCAGGAACTCATCTACCGACTGCTTCACGCCGGTCATATGCCTCAGATAGTAATCGTCTGCCATGATTTCCCGAAGCCCTTCAGCATTCTTGTCAATCATATACTGCCAGTATGTCCGGTACAGTTCCTTTATCTGCTCCTCTTCACTCATTCCTTCTGCTCCTTCGGGTCGAGATACTTTATAACTTTAGCCGGTACACCGCCAACCACCGCATAAGGAGGGACATCCTTTGTGACAACCGCACCTGCGGCTACCACGGAATATTCTCCGATAGTAACGCCCGGACATATCGTAACATTCATCCCCAGCCACGCATTTTTCTTCACGGTTACTTTTCCATAGGTGTATTTGGAATGACGCTCATTCATGTCATGGTTGATCGTAGCGATCCTAAGACCGGGAGCCGACATTGCTCCGTCCTCGAACTCGATACCTCCGGAAGCCGATAGGATAGCCGAGTGATTGATGAATACACCTTTACCGAGCTTTACTCTGTTACCGAAGTCACAGATGAATGGCATAAGGATACGCACATCATCCAGCTTTCTGCCAAACAGTTCCTCCAGATAGGTCACATAGGTCGGATCATCCGGCATACAGGCATTCGCCTTGGCGCAAAGCGTCCTCGCTCTCATCATCTCATCGACAGCTTCCTTAAAGTATGGCTCTGATACATAAGTAGGGCCGCCGTTATCCATCAGTTCATATACATATCCTGCTTCGTGATCCATCTTCATAACCCTCCTTCTTATACCAGTCCGTTTTCAGCAAACCACTTCTGTACGTCCGCCTTGGAATCTGCCGCTTTGCTTCCCGTGATCGCAAGACCGCTCCTTACAGTTGCGCCTTTAGCAGCCTTTTTGATATCACTTTCACTGGAACCCATGCCACTTCCCTCGTTGGTGCAGAGGGGAAGAATCGTCTTGCCGGAAAAATCAT
>CAJOID010000109.1 GCA_905234595.1 uncultured Lachnospiraceae bacterium
TTTATACACAGCTGTTCCAGGTGCTGTGTAATGAGGCAGATGCTGAAGATGACGGTATGCTAAAGATCCCCGTTCGGATCATCCTTGATGATTTCGCTACAAACCTAAAGATAAAGGACTTCGACAAGATAATCTCCGTCATACGCTCAAGGCAGATAGAGGTCAGTATCATCCTTCAATCGATCTCACAGCTTGGCGGGCTCTATGACGAAGCCTGCTCTTCTACCATCATAAATAACTGTGATCATCTTTTATACCTTGGAGGCCAGGATACGAAGACTGCCGACTTTATCAGCACAAAGGCTAATAAGCTCCCGGAGACGATACTTAAGATGCCTAACGATCATGTATATCTGTTTGAACGTGGTAAAGACGCTATGTATGTCGAAAAGATCAAGCCGTACTCTTTTTCTGCCGAACATGAACCGGCTGTTTTAAGGCAAACGGAAAGCAATCCGTTATCAGGTGCTAAGGAGGATCAGTGCTATGAATAGTAACAAACACGATTACCGGGATGTGTTTATCGTCCCGGAGCATAAGGGCTGCGCAATCAGTCTGGTCGAGCCGGATGACTACGATAACATCACCGACGATGACCGTAAGCTCCATGATATCTTCGCCGAGGCTCTCGGAAAGCATTTTGACAGATTGGAGGAAGACGATGAATAACGTATCTCTCATCAGCATTGATGATTTTAAGAATGGCATCCTTCGGGGTGCCTCTACTATGGAACATACCAAAGAAGTGGCCGAAAAGTTCCTTACCTGCTCTATACGCGGACTCATAGCTGAAAAAATGAATAATGACTGCGCAGCAAATACGCTGCTTGACGCGGTAAAGAGTCATCGCTGGCGCGAGGATGGGCGCAGTGATCGTAAGGGTTTAAACGTATTCTCCGAGTATCAGGAGATATTTGGGCGGCAGGCTCGGGATCTCACATCAGATGACGCTTCGGCACTTGCTCTGATCGGTGGCTTGTCAGGCGAAGATCGTTATGACCATGATTACGTTCCGACTCCCGGGCAGGATACAAAGGAATACCGTAGATCCATGACAGATCTGCATGAGAAGGCCATACCCTTCTTCAATCTCACAATACAGGACTTCTTCGCATATCTCGAACTACTGTCTCCAAAAATGAAGGACATCTACGAAACGTGGTTTAAGGAAGATGATGAAGAGTATCTGAGGATCAATAACTCCAGGGCATCCATAGCTTATGTGCTTGATAAAGCGTCTGATGCCGCGATTGTTACCGACAGGCAATTCCCGAATGCAGGAGCCATGCTATGGGAGGCGGTTCGTCATCCAGGACATCCTTTCGAATATACAGAAGATGATCCTGAGTACGAGATGAGCCTGGGTGACCAGATTACCGGGTATGAAAGGATCAACTTCCTGATGAACAAAGCTCTTCGACTTATCCGTAAGTATCGCAAGTTTTCTCTTCAGGAGATCGGGTTCGTGCAGGATAGTCCATATGAACAGGAAACAAATGAGATCGGCACTGACGAGACACTATTTGAAATGGATGGTTGCTTGTATGTAGGAGATCCAAGACATTATCGGGATTCTGTAAAAAACGGTGGGGATTAGATCATCCCCGGAAAGGATAGGTATATCTTATGAAGACAAAGATTAGGTTACTTGCTATTACGCTCTTAAACGTAATGCTCATAACCTCTCTGCCCTGTGAAGTACAGGCAAAAGCCACAGATACTCAGGCATACTGCACCGACAATATGGCCTCCATCTCTTCTATCCTTAAAGTCTGCGGCCTGACATCTACTCCCGAACAGTCCATGTCCGCGTCACAGATCCGTACCGACAGCAAGGTCAATCCTTACGATGTCATATGGGATTATGGTAAGGACTGGGATTCATATGTGGATGCCTGCGACTGGAGCCTTGTCTTTAATGCTGATTACTATATGAAACAGTTTCCAATGCTTGCCATGCAGTATCACTACGATAAGGATCTGCTCCTGCGGCATTTCCAGACCGTGGGGGTCCATGAAGGGCGTCAGGGATGTGATTCTTTCAATGTTGATGCATATAACAAGAACTGCTCTTATGCGGTATATAAGGCCTTTCATAACCACTGCGAAGGTTACTACCTGTATTATATGCTCAATTACGATACCGAGAAGGACGTGAATACTGTCAGCACAAATGATGACTCTCCTGTAAGGGACAAAGTCTGCGATATACTGACGCTTGCCCAGCAAAAAGAACTGGATAAGATCAATGTATACCGTAACGAAGTCGGCTCCGCTCCTGTTGAGTACAATGCCGAGCTTGCAGCGATCGCCAGTTACAGAGCGTATATAAACGTTACGGAGAAAATCGAGGGCCACGATTGGCTTGATATGAACGGTAACACGGATACTCAGGTCAGCTGGATCGTCACTGCGACAAAAGGGCTGTCCCCTGGCAGTTTCTCTGAGAACAACTATGAATCCTCGGGTGGTATAACCACGATGCCACGCAAGATCTTTGCTGATGCCTATGCTTCTTGTAAAAGTCACAACGAAGCTATGCGCCGTCCTTCCCAGAAATGGGTCGGCATCGGCAATATGGTCTGGGACGGAACAAAAAATTCTTGGGACGAGCAGCT
>CAJOID010000110.1 GCA_905234595.1 uncultured Lachnospiraceae bacterium
GAGGATGAAAAAATGATCAAAGAGAAGATAACAGAAGGTTTTTACGGCTGCTATTGGCCATACGAAGGAGCACGAGCAGCGCTCATAGCGATGCTCGGTGATGATTGTGAGGATTATATGGCAAAGTCGGCAGTAAAATGGATTCATAAAAAGTTCGGTGTAAGCGTCATGACTCTGTCACCTGCTCACAAGGACTATGGCCATCACAATATGCCTGTGGAACGTATCGGCAATGCCATAGAATATATGAGGCAAAAAGGGATCGGCAAATTCGGTATCGTCGGCGCATCTACTACCGGAATGCTTTCACTTGTGGCTGCGTCCTACTATCCGGAGATAACGCTTACTATAGCACTTTCACCAAGCGACTTTGTCATGGAGGGATTTTATCAGGGCAAAAGGGACGGTTATACAGAATGGCCCGGGGAGAATGAATCTACTCTCAGCTGGCAGGGGAAGCCCCTGCCGTATCTGCCCTATGCTTACCGGCATCCTGAGTATGGCCGTAAGATAAAGGAAGAATCGAAAGCAGGCGGGGATTTCCTGGCCTCACGAAAAATGTTTGATGAGTCCGAGAGACTTCATCCTGTCAGGGAAGAAGAGAAGATCAAGGTCGAAAGGATACATGGGAAGCTCCTTCTGATCGGAGCCGAAGATGATGTCCTGTGGGACACTGCAAAGTATATAAGACGGATGGAGGAGAGACTTAAAGAGAAAGAGAATGAGTGCACTCCGGAAATCCTTATCTATGAGCACGGAACCCACTTTATCTTCCCCGAGAGTCTTCTTAAAATGATACTTCCCGTAGGTAGCAGCCTGTTTATCCGCCTGTTCAAGGCGGGGAAAGATTACCCTGTGGAATGCAGGAAGACAAGAGAAGACCTGGATATTAAGATTTCCCGCGCGATCAATGAATGGAAGAAATGAAACGGGATACCATGGAACATATTTCTGTCAAAAACATCTGTAAAAAGTACGGAGAGGGCGAATCCGCAGTCAAGGCACTGGATGATGTGAGTCTGGATATTGCAAAGGGAGAGATCTGCGTGATACTCGGACCTTCCGGCTCCGGTAAGAGTACATTGCTTAACATGGTCGGAGGACTTGACCGAGTGGACAGCGGTACGATAACCGTGGACGGCCTTGAGATCACATCTCTTGGCAGGAAGCAGCTTACGGACTACCGCCGGGAGAAACTCGGCATGGTCTTTCAGGCTTACAATCTCATCCCGGAATTGAACGTGATCGAGAATGTCAGAGTCGTTAAGGATATAGCGAAAGATCCTCTTGATGAGACGGAACTCCTTCAGGTGCTGGGGCTTGAGAGACATATGACACATTTTCCTTCGGAGCTTTCGGGAGGACAACAGCAGAGATGCTCGATCGCGAGGGCACTCGTGAAGAACCCCGCACTTCTTTTGTGCGATGAGCTTACCGGCGCACTTGACTCCGCATCTACCAGGGATGTCCTCCGGGTCCTTCAGGCCATAAACGAACGGTATCACACGACTATCGTCATGATCACACACGACGAGAGGATAGCAGGCATGGCGGACAGACTGGTGCGCATTAAAGACGGAAGGGTTGTGGAGAATACCACCAAAGAAAGACTAAGGGCAGAGGAACTCGGGATATGACACTTGACCTTAAAGCTTTCAGATCCGTCCGTAAAAATCTGTCCTTCTATCTTGTCACCTGTTTTCTTACAGTCGTGGCCGTGACCATGCTCACGGGTGCGCTTACGACCGCTCGAACGATCGGAAAAAACTGTGAGGAAATATACGGAAATCTGTATGTCGAAGATGCGCAGTTTGTGACTGAACGGATAATAACAGATGAAGACCTTACGCGGTACGAGACCGATTTTGACCTATTGCTGGAGCAGCAAAACTATACGGACATCACGAACGGGGATAATACGATAAGACTGTTCAGGGAATCTTCCAAGGTCAATCTTTCATGGATATTCGAGACCAAAGACGGTGAGAATGAAAATGTGATCCCGTCGCCGGGTCCGGACGGTATCGTGTATATCTGCAAAAAATACGGAGAGTCCAACGGTCTTAACCCGGGAGACGGACTCCTGCTCGGGAATGAAACGATGACCATTGGAGGTTACGCTCTTCGTCCCGATTATCTGAATACGCTTAAAGATCTTACAGAGACGATAGGAGACTATTCTCATTTCACGACAGCGATCGTAAACGACCGAACCTATGAAGCGGTCTTAAACTCCGATTCGTCTCTTACGGATAATGTTTATTACAGCGTGATCTTTCATGACAGTAGTAAGATAAATCCCTTCAGACAG
>CAJOID010000111.1 GCA_905234595.1 uncultured Lachnospiraceae bacterium
GATGTTAGCTGCCGAGTAATCCGAATCCGATATTGTGATGAACAGCGCAGTCTTTTCTCTTGCGATATTCCGCAGTGAGAATGTTGAACGGGAGAGCAGGTGAGCGTACTCATGGGCGTCTGTTAACGAGAAAACTGTGCTTACGAAACCGGATATGCTTCCCCATGTCTTGTCAGAACTCAGCATTGTGGGCAGCTGGTTCCGGTACATCTTCAATGCATAAGAGTTACCACCGGATTCTTCATCAAGATCCCTGAAGAAAGAAATATCGCGGTTCTTTTTCAGCTGCGCTGAAGGCAATTCTTTGTTAAACGTCCTGAATACTTCAGCAGCCGCAGCAAGCGTTCTGTCGGAAGGGATGAACTTCTCCAGGACATATCCTAGGAATGTTGCTAAAGCCTGGCGCGAAGAATCCACCCAGTACCTGTCCCTTTCTTCTGACTCTGGGATCATACATGATGCTACTGTCAGGATGTCCTGTTCCCGAATATCGTCGCTTCCTGCGGTTTCATCACCGCACACATTTGAAGGATTGACACGCCTTATATATTCGAGGGGATTAATCCTGTCGGGAGAGTGCAGCGGGTCCTTCAGATCTATGTTTCTTACTGTATATCCGTTACTTATCAGCGGATCCTTACAGCTTTTGTATAAGAGCCCTTTAACATCAACAATGATGAGGCTTCTGTCGCTACTGTTTAGAATATTCGGAAGGATCACGGATCCCGTTTTACCGCTCCCCGGAGTGCCGAGCAGGACCAGATTGTTGTTGAG
Organism: uncultured Lachnospiraceae bacterium; assembly: GCA_905234595.1. Classification (GTDB taxonomy): domain Bacteria; phylum Bacillota; class Clostridia; order Lachnospirales; family Lachnospiraceae; genus XBB2008. Next base: position 775 of record CAJOID010000111.1, read on the forward strand.
CCCGGTCTTCGTCGTATCGCAGCTTAACTCCAGATCCTTGGCGAGGATGAAAGAATCATTGCATCCGGGCGCTTCTTGTATTGTTTTCATAAGGGTATTCCTTTCATAGAGTGTGATGCTGATATCCTTGGGATCTTACTTATCGGTATCAGATACCAGAGAGCATCTTGTGTGCAAAGCCATACTTAAGAGCTTCTTCAGCGGTGAAATAGCAATCTATCCCTCCGGCAGTCTGTTCGCATACCCATTCAATTGGCATTTGTGTTCTGTCACTGATTATCTGCTGCAGCGTAGAGCGTGAATCAAGCAGCCTTTCCGCTTCTCGCTTAAATTCCAGAGCACTGCGGTTTGATCCGCCTGAGACGCTGGGATCGTGTATCATAAGCTTCATGTTCGGCGTTGCAATCCTCTGAGCACCGGCAAGATATATGATCGAAGCCATCGAAGCGACGAGCCCTGAGGCTATTGTTGTTACCGGACATGACATGGACATCATCAAATCGTAAAGCCCGAGACCTGCATCAACGCTGCCTCCGGGAGATGAGATGAATAATGTCACCGGTGCCCGGTCATCTTCAGCCTGCAGGGCCATCAGTGCCTTCATGAGCTCGCTGGCGCTCTCTGTGGTGATCTCAGAGGCAAATACCAGCTTTCTTTCAGCAAGCAGCCTGCTTTCGATGTCGATCAAGTCTATTCCGCGACTACTTTCTCGAAGCAGACATCCGTAGTTTCCGTTCATAGATTTGTTCTCCTTTCGGGAAATAATAAGACAGATGATGGCACCCCATACGGATATGAGGTGCCATAAAGAAAGGATCAGGCAGCGATCTGAAGGCCGTTCTCAGGGCTGTACTGATAGAGGGAGTAGCTAAGAATGTCCACAGGATCCACCTGAGTATCGTTGACATCAGCTATTATCTGCCTAATAGAATTCGGCGTCATACCGGATGATTCATTCTTGCTTATCAAGAGAAGTTCATGGGTACTGGAGGGGACGAGATAATAATCGGGGCCAAGCTTTTTGGAAGCATCTTCAAGTACCGTTTCACTAAGCAGGAGAGCGGCACCATACAGCTTTGTGGAGTTGGTCAATACCCACATACAGTCCGGAGCATCTTCGGGTATCGGTACATTTTCACCCATCATATCTTTGAGGGTCTCGTACATGGATTTTAAATATATCTCATCCTCGTCGATATGACGCTTGGCTGCTTCGAATACTTCATGAATTCCCAGATCAAGAGTCTGCAGATGCTTGAATTTCAGGGTATAGGATGCTGTGCCATCATTGAAATCCTTGACCGGAACGATGAAGGTCGTTACCAGATCGAGCCCTGATGGCTCGGGAACATAAGCGATATCATTTGCTTCGATACCGGGAAGGTTGCTATCGGACCAAACACGTGCTCTGACGTTGTTTAAGATATAATCCCGGTCCATTAACTGCTCATCGATCGGGATATTCATAGCCGTTCTGTTGAACATATTCTCGATGTGAGCAGCAAGATCTGAGTCAGACATGGAGGC
>CAJOID010000112.1 GCA_905234595.1 uncultured Lachnospiraceae bacterium
AGCAAAAGCTATCAGGAACATCGCCACGATGATCCCAAAGAACACAAGAACATAGAGTGCATTTTCTGCAACGTTTTCCCACAGTGTGGGGTTTTGCTTTTCAGCAAGCAAAATAGTATTCATTTCTCTCTCCTTTCATCCGGACTTTGACCGTTGGTTCCGGAGTCTCACCGGATCAGCCGTTTTGGCGCGCGGACTATACCGCCAGTAGGGAATCGCACCCGACCCTGAAGAATGTTGGCTGCATAAAGCTTTTATTTCCAACAGAAAAGTACAATAGCACACCTTAAAGAAAAATGCAAGAGGAAAATTAAACTTTTTCAATAGTAAAGCAATAGTAAAGCAAAAGCATAAGCACATAAAAACGGACCCCTCCATGTGGAAAGGTCCGGTTGATTAGATTATTCAGTTCTAAGTGCTACTACAGGATCTTTCTTGGCTGCACTCCTTGAAGGAATGATACCGGCGATCAGTGTAAGCAGCATACTGATCAGTACCAGGATGGCTGCCACATATATAGGAAGATGTGTGCTCAGATTTTCAATACCTGTTACCGAATGAAGTATTGCATTTATCGGGATACAAAGGATATAGGTCACTATAACTCCCAGCATACCTGAAGTAAATCCTATGATAACCGTCTCGGCATTGAACATGCTCGATACATTTCTCTTGGATGCACCGATAGCACGCAGGATACCGATCTCCTTTGTTCTCTCCTGTACCGATATAAGAGTAATTACACCGATCATTATCGAGGAAACTATAAGCGATACCGCTACGAATGCTATAAGTACGTATGTTATCGCATTGATTATGGTAGTAACCGATGACATCATGATACCTACAAGATCGGTATATCTGATCTCCTTGATCTCATCAACTGTCTCATTGTATGCTGTAATGCTGTCTGATATAACATCCTTGTTTTCAAATGATGATGCAAACAGGTTTATCGAAGAAGGATTATCCCTGTCAACAAGACATAAACTCTTAAGGACTGAGTCATAGTCAGAAGGTGAGAATTCCATTGTGTCATCGAACATGATAGCACACTGTTCATCACCGAATGTCTTTAACATCATATCAAGCGCCTGTGAAAGCTGTGCAGTACTCATGGATGCAAGTTTTTCCTTTGCCTGCTCGGAATACTGAGCTAAAAACTGCTCTTTCATAGAAGACCTGAACATCTGAGTCAGCTCTTCCTCACTCATCTTTGAGAGGTATCCAGTTATCTGCTCCTCTTTCATACCGGTCTGGGCTATGGCACCCTGTATCATCTGATTGAGCATCGTATCTTTATCAAGTGATGACAAAGTCTGCTCGATGGTCTGGTCTATAAGTTCCTCTGAAGGAGTGCTTGCTATCTTAGTATATAAAGCGGCTCTCCCTTCTTCATCAAGACCGTCAACATACTCATGGAACTTCTTAACTTTTTCTTCGGTAGTTAATTCTTCGCTATCCTTAAAGGGAAGACCGGTGAGTACATCGGTATCCTTTGGGACGTGTCCGACTGCCATTTCAACTTCAAGCTCACCAACCTGTCGGATTACACCATCAAGATCCCATGGGACGAAGTCGTATATATCGATGCCGACATGGTTGCCGGCAGGGTTATGCATTCAGGCATTAAGTACAGTGACAGGAACGCCTCGCAGCCTGCTTCAGTAATCCCGAAAGGCACTACAATCTCCGACATCATCATGCCAACGGATAACGTCTACTGGAACGAATGGTCATACGCCGACGACAGCTACTTCCGGGGGGCATGGGAAGAAATACCGCTGTTCCCGCAGTACGGCTCCAGGGATGATGCCGAATTCAGCGATTTCCCAGGAAAGACAGTTTCCATCGTGATGCCGATAATCGTTCAGGATACCGCCAGGGAGTATGTCTTCACATTCGAGATTAACGATCTTGAATACAGGGAGGAAAGGAGGTTCAGCCCGCTGTGGAGTACGGTGGCCGTTTCGGCCGGACTGACTGCGGTACTGAGCGCCGTTGCGTCTGTACTGACTATTTCTATCGGTTTTTAGAGTTCACCCTACAGCCCCAACAGCGGCAGGGCCTGGCGGAAATCGGTGATGACCGGAAATCGGCCGGAGGCGTAGGGCGGAAGGTCTCCGGCGTCGACTGCGACCACC
>CAJOID010000113.1:0-657 GCA_905234595.1 uncultured Lachnospiraceae bacterium
CCCTCACACATTATTTTTTCATTGGGATACCGTTCACTCCATCAATCTGGCAATTCATCCGATCTTTGTTGAAGCTTCAACTTGGCATAGGTATAATAAAGGCATAAGAACGAAGGGAACGGAGGAAACCTTATGGAAAACACAATTATGTTATCACGACGTGAAGCACAGTTGGTTATGCTGGTTACGCGAAACCTTTCACTGCCTGGATTACCAGAACTGGATCTCAACATTCAGACTCCTCTCGGTGAAAAAGAGCGTGACAGCTTGACTGAAAAGGGAGCCCTGCACCGACAGTCGAACGGCAGGCTGGCCCTTGACCAAAGGCTTGGCTCCATGATCCAGGCGATTCACAGTTCCACATCATTTCTCCAGGGCGGAATCCGATATACAGATAACATGGCAGTCCGTCATAACCTTTATCTCACTGGCGACAGTTTTATCCTTGTTGTTCGAGAAGAAGAGGACTTGTGGCGATTCACCTGGCTACCTGATATTAGACTGGCAATAGGCTCCATTCTATTTGCTTTAGAGCAACCTTTACATGGCTGCTTGTATCCGGAAAAATATTTTGGTCAGTCAGATGTTCTTGAAAACAAAATTTCGAGCAACGGCGCAATCGCAACTTTTCAGTTTCACACATCTCAAGGAAATGAA
>CAJOID010000113.1:662-2168 GCA_905234595.1 uncultured Lachnospiraceae bacterium
TTTCAATTCGCTGTACAGGATAGAAAATATTATCAGCTGCATGAAAGTAAGTTAAAGCCGGGAAGTGCATCCCAAACACTGTTTAGTCTATCAGAGGCACTTTTAAGTGCGCACATTCAGAATTTCGGAGGTGGGCATATTGGATAAGATTCTCGTCAACATTCCATCTCTTAACTCCTTTTCATCAAAAATTAAGTCGACTACAGAACAATTTAGTCAAGCCCTCACTGAAATTCACTCCGTTATTTCTGAGCTTCCCTCCTGTTGCCCCGCCTCATGGTATATTGACGCCTTAAACCAGTGCGCTGGAGTCGTAAAACAGACCAGTGAGAAATGCTTAAAACTGGCTGCTACCGTTCAACGGTGTGGTAACCAATTTGAGGCTTGTGAAAAGGAACTGGCATCTGTTTTTCAGGATAGTGAGGATGAAAATGCTGCTGAAAGCCGCAGCAATGACGGTATTTGGAATTCTCCATGGCTCCACTGGTTAGACAATCTTCTGGACGGTCTTGGTATCGATCCATACGGAAGAAATTATATTGATCCAGGCGAAGAAGCACAAGCAGCAAATGATTCGTTGCTCCAAGAACAGATTAGCGGGATCTTCACAGGCGAATTAAGTATGGCTGCATGGGAAGCTGCATCTTATACCGAACGTCAGCAGATGATACGAGATGTAATATCCCGGATCAACGCGTAATCAATATCTCCGAAAAAGTAGAATGTATTCCTGGTATCCTGTAAATACTTGGGAAAGGTCAGCCGATATCCTGTAAACGTATTGACACAGGATTCTCCCTGTGAATAGATAATTGTTGAGAATCGTGTACGGATGATTGTATCCCCGCGTTCAACCATTCTTCTGATATTGGAATAGGTGTCGAGATTCTCGACAATAAGCACATTCTGTGGAACGGTTGTCTCTCTGCAGTCACTGATGAGCGGCATCGGATAGACGATAAAATTGAGCTCTTTTTCTGCTGAGACACGGAAACAGTGGGAGAGCATCGTCTTGATGCCCATGTGATCCATGGCATGGGGATCCCCAAAGATCTGACAGAGACGTTCTCTTGGACCTGCGGTCGTTTCAAGAAGATAGCTCCGTCTTTTCAGAAAGGTATCAAGAACTTCGAGGTACTTCTTATCCTTTTTATACCTGTCAAGATCCCGTACATAAAATTCTTTATGAATCCGGTCGTCCAGTTGTCTGACTTCCTGCAGAAGAAGATTCTTTTCCTCCTCCTGCTGTTTTGAATCCACAAAGTAGCAGTCATAGTATCTGTAGAATCGTGCATCGCTTTTATGTCTGCCCAGTTCAACACACGGGACAAGATAGTTCTTGTCGATAAGCGCTCGTATACACCAGTACTGAACATCAGCCGTTGTACTGAGAAGCGAGGCATGACGAAGGATGGCCTGCAGTGAGACTCGCTTGTTGTTCCGTAGAATGGACAGCGCTCCGACAGGAAGCGCATCGTCCTTCAGAAGAGCCGTTCCTTCGTCGTT
>CAJOID010000114.1 GCA_905234595.1 uncultured Lachnospiraceae bacterium
ATGTGGTGTCATGCACAGGGGTGTAAATTGCAGAGTTTGTGGATACTGCGTTACGAATGGTAATCTGTCCATAGGTCGCATCACCCGTCATTCTGTCCCACTTATCCCTCATGAGACCGGAGATTCTGAAGATACGGTCGATCTGCTCCTCAACATTACCGCACCAGAATGCAAGGATGGATACGAGAGCCATATCAGCATCAGACTGGCTGTCATATCCTTCTTCCCAGCGGCCTTCCATAAGGGCTTTAAACTTGTCCCCGGACTCGGAAGCGGATGCATGCTCTATAATCTGTTCGTCGGTCAGATATGATACCGGCTCAATGTATCCTTTTCCTTCGGTCCTGCTCTTACGTTTCATGAAAGTATCAAGAACAGACTGCAGGGCATTATCATTACGGCTTACGGATCCTGGACGATAAACATCTCCTGTTACCGTTACAAAGCGATTAGTAATGCCGGGAAGATACACTTCAAGTCCGTGCTTACGGTTGTTGATGTAATACACAGTCTTATCATAAGCGAAGTCGGGAGACAGCTTGAAGAAACCACGCAGACCGGAGCCTGACGGAGATTTTTCAAAATACGCATCTGGGAAGAACGAGAGGATACTGGCAGCCACATCATTAAGACTTCCGTCCTCTCTGATGCAATGGTCAATATCGATAGCACCGATACCCTCGGAAACTCTGTAACCGATGCCGTCCCAGCCGCCCATGGCATAAGCAGTCATGGCAGCCGAGAAGTCAGCAAATGTGGATGCATCATTAGTTTTCGCAAGCTGTCCGTTCCTCGGATTATACGGAACCTTCGTTGGTCTGCCGCTCCTCTTCTCATATTTCCACAGACAAAAGGATGCGTTAGATTTCAGTTCCTGCGGTATGTTTACAAAATTCACTCTCTTTATTTCAGACATGGTTTACCTCCATACTTTCTGTATTTAATGTATCATCTGTGACTGCCGGCACTGTTTCTTCCGCAGTTATATTCATCCCGAGATGCGATGATAGGGTGTACTCGATATTTGAAATAATATCTGAGTTCTCAACCCTTCCGACATAGCTCCGTAAAGCGGATTTTGATATGGTCGTTATCTGCTCGGATAAAACAGTAGCAGTACTGAACGGACGGTGCCTGTTTTTTATCTGAGCAGGATAAAGCACTGTATGACATGGCAGATCAGGTCTCTTGAAACACCCGGTCATCGGAATGATATCATTGGAGATCACCAGCACTGGTCTGCATCCTTCCTGAACACTTGTACCTCTGTGGTATCCGAGCTCAGCAAAAAAGATATCACCGCGATGAACGTTATAGGTTCTGCTACTCCTGATAATGGGAACATGACCAGATGAAACAGTTGCCTGCGGCTGATAAAAATCTCGCCACGCATAGGATGAACGCTGTGAGCGAGATGGATAAAATGCATTCATTTTTCTCTTATTTTTCCTTCCCAAAATTCAATACCTCCGTTTCATTATATTTGTGCTTTCACGGCAGCTATCAGCTTCTCCTGGGTGACATCCTTAGAAGCCAGCGCCGCCAGCACATCTTCATCAACTGTATTTTTAGTAACGATATGATGTATCGTCACCGTCTCTTTTTGCCCCTGTCTCCACAGCCTTGCATTGGTCTGCTGATAAAGTTCAAGGCTCCAGGTCAGACCGAACCAGATCAGTATGTGTCCACCGTCCTGGATATTTAATCCGTGTCCTGCCGATGCAGGGTGAATCAGAGCAATAGGAATACGACCGGCATTCCAATCCTGTATATCCTCGGATGATTTGATATCTCTGGTTTCATATCCGGCAGAGCTTAGGTATTCATTTATCCTTTCCCTGTCATGCTTAAACCAGTAAGCAATCAGAACCGGCTGACCGTTCGCAGACTCTATCAGATCTTCAAGAGCTTCAAGTTTCCTATTGTGGATAAAGCGCGGTGTCTTATTCTCGTCATATACCGCTCCATTAGACATTTGGAGCAGCTTATTGGAAAGCGATGCTGCGTTGGCGGCATCGATATCGCCATCCTCGGTGGGGATAATAAGATCACGTTTCAGTTGATCATAAAGCTTTCGCTCCTGAGTGTTCATTTCAACCTCGTGATTGACAAACACCTGCTCAGGGAGTTTCAGATAATCCAGTGCCTTCATAGATATCGTGATATCAGAGATACGCTCATATATCTGCTCCT
>CAJOID010000115.1:0-1487 GCA_905234595.1 uncultured Lachnospiraceae bacterium
CTGAGTATCTGTATCACGGTACAGGAGAGAAGTATGTATCGTCGATAGACGAGCAGGGACTCCTACCGCAATCGAGGCTATATGTTCATCTGTCGGGGGATGAGGATACAGCGAAGAAGGTTGGGCAGAGACATGGTAAGCCGGTCGTTTATATTGTCCATAGTGGGCAGATGTATAAGGACGGGATCGAGTTTTATAAGTCTGTTAACGGAGTATGGCTGACGAAAGAAGTACCGGTGAAATATTTGGAAAAGAAGGTGAAGTAGATGCCTTTTCAGATAATAAGGAATGACATAACGAAGGTCAGGGCGGATGCTATCGTAAATACCGCAAATCCGAAACCTATTATCGGTGGAGGAACGGACAGTGCCATTTACGCTGCCGCAGGAAAAGACAGGCTCCTGGCGGAGCGGAAAAAGATTGGAGATATTGTCGGAGGAGATGCAACGGTCACACCGGCATTTGACCTTCAAGCGAAGTATATTATACACACCGTGGGTCCTGTCTGGGAGAATGGAGATCATGGAGAATTCGAGACTTTACGAAGCTGCTACAGCAGGTCGCTCGCTCTCGCACAGGAATATAACTGCGAAAGCATAGCGTTTCCTTTGATATCTACAGGAGTATACGGCTTCCCGAGGGCAGAGGCACTTAGGATAGCGATTTCAGTATTTAGTGAATTTCTGGCAGAGAATGAAATGCAGATCACGTTAGTGGTCTTTGATGAGGAGTCCTTTGAGGTTTCGGGCAAGATATTTTCCGGGATTGATGCGTACATCGACGAGAATTACGTTTCAGAGCAGATAGATGAGGAGTACGGTAGTGCTTCGATGACCGATCGGGAGCGCCTCAGAACATCTTCCACCGACGAGCAGAAAGCTCCGTAGGCATGGCTCCGAAACCAGTTGCTGAAGACTCCATAGAGGAAGCATCAGCATACGAAATTGAAGAAGCCGTAATGTATAAGGCTATGCCCAAACCCATACGCTCTTTTGATGATCTCATGTCACATATCGGTGAAACCTGGCAGGAGAGTCTCTTTCGATGGATTGATGAGAAGCCATATAACGGCAGAAAGAGAGGTAAGGATTATGAAGAAGGGATTAACAGAGGTTGTATTTATCCTTGATCGTAGCGGTTCTATGTCAGGGCTTGAGGCAGACACCATAGGCGGGTACAATTCCATGCTAAAGAAGCAGAAGCAGGAGGATGGTGAGGCAATCATATCAACAGTCCTCTTTGATGATCAGACTGAGGTACTCCATGACAGGATCAGCTTGGAAAAGGTTGACCAGATCACAGATAAAGAATATTACGTTCGAGGCTGTACCGCACTTCTTGATGCAGTCGGTGGAGCGATTGATCATATCGGGAACGTACAGAAGAAATTGCCAAAGGAGGAGCGACCGGAGAAGACTTTATTCATCATAACGACCGACGGTATGGAAAATGCAAGCAGGCACTATTCATACGATAAGGTCAAGAAG
>CAJOID010000115.1:1558-2178 GCA_905234595.1 uncultured Lachnospiraceae bacterium
GGTTGCGGGGCGATTTGGTGTCTCAGCGAACAGGGCTGTTCGGTACGAATGTGATGAAACGGGTACCGCACTGAATTTTGAGGTGATGTCGAAGATGGTAAGCTGCGCCAGGGCGAGTTCCTCGATACAGGAGATGGAGGATGCATTCGATTCTGATGAGATGCTTGCACCGATCCAGGCGGATTTTAAGAAGCGTCATAAGGCATGAGGAGGGATAGACTATGTATGGTGCGATAATGGGCGATATTGTAGGAAGCAGGTTTGAGTTTGACCGCGGCAATAAGTCAAAGGATTTTAAACTTTTCACGGATGAGAGCGTCTTTACCGATGATACGGTGATGACGGTGGCGGTGGCAAGAGCACTGATAGATGCCGGTCCGAATGCAGATGAGGAAACGATCAAGGGTAATGTCATTATCTCTATGAAGAACTACGGCAGGGCGTTTCCTAATGTGGGGTATGGCGGCAGGTTTATCCATTGGCTATTCAGTGATGATACAGAGCCGTATGGAAGCTATGGCAACGGCGCTGCAATGAGAGTATCGTCGGCCGGCTGGCTGTATGATAACATCGAGCGTACACGCAAGGTCGCCCGCTGGACCGCTGAGGTCACACATAAT